>CAYRVE010000011.1:0-10071 GCA_964427685.1 uncultured Candidatus Saccharibacteria bacterium
CAAAAACATCTGGACAACGGCGACATGGTGGTTTGCATGGCTGGCGGTGGCGGAGACAGTCTGGATGACTGGCTCAGGCAGGAGTTCGCCAAATGAAAAAGATATATTTCGCCTGTTCGATTGCTGGCGGCCGGGATTACGCGTTCGTCTATAAAGATGTGGTTGAGGTAATTAAGAAAAGCGGCGTTGAGGTAATGGGCGAGCTTTTCGCCGATCCGGAACTAGAGCCGGGTCGCGGCGCCGGAGTTGGCTCAACGCCCCGCGAGGTGTGGAAACGCGACACTGTTTGGCTGGACCAGGCGGACGCCGTAATTGCCGAGGCCACCAAGCCTTCACTGGGTGTCGGTTATCAAATCGCTCGCGCAGAAGCCTTGAATAAGCCAGTGCTGGTCTTGTTTTACAAGAAGTCGGTCGAACAATTTTCGTGGATGATCAGCGGTAGTCCCAAGATTAAAACGGTCGAGTACGCCGAGTACGCCGAAACCAAAAAAGCCATCAAAGAGTTTATAGCCAAGCTGGGCTAGTGCCAGCCGAACTCAGCGTACGTCTTACCAGCTTTAATCTGTTCAAGAGAAAATAGTGCCTGAGGAACCATATTTTTCGGTAGATCGTCTAAGTTAAACCAGGCGACTTCACCGTGAATATGAGGTTCGGCATTGTATGGATTGCCTTGCCATTTAGCAGCTTCAAACGTCATGCCGATTCTAACCTCACCAGGTTTAATTTCATGAAGAGTTAAACGGTGTTTCAAATCGTTTGGCTCGATAGTTAGACCCACTTCTTCTAGCGACTCGCGAACGGCGGCCTGCCTGAAGCTTTCACGATCTTCAACATGGCCGGCTGGCATTGTGTAGTGATTGTCTTTCCAGCCAGTTTTCTGACGCAAGACTAAGAGGATTTTATTGTCCTTCCTAAACAAAACAAAAATAGCTGGGATATTTGTGGTGCTCATCGATTGTCGCCGGAGCCGCCGAGGACACCGCGCTGTTTGCGGCTTTGCAGCTTGTCCAGGTTTTGTTGGGCAATGTCATCGAGTGTCATGCCCAGATCTTCGGCGAAGACCGCCAGATACCACAGTACGTCGCCGATTTCCTTGGCTAACTCTTTCTTGTCGTCGTCAGAGACCTGGCCGTTTTTGTCGCGGATGATTTTTTTGACCTTTTCGGCGATCTCGCCGGATTCGCCATTAATGCCCAACACCCAATGTAATAAATCCTTGAACCGGTCATCGGTGGTTAAAACTGTCGATAGGGCCTTTTTCTGGTATTCATCAAAGTTCATGGTAATTTCCTTCCCGTTTCATCTATCTTACCAGCTCCTTGGCGGATAATCTCTATAGCGTCGTCAATAATCCGGATGATGGTCGAGGGCTGATGGTCGGACAAATCGCCGCCATCGGCGTAAAAATCTACTTCTTTGCCGAAATATTTTTTTGCTTGGGCAATAGTAGTTGCGACAGGCTTACCTGAGTGATTGGCGCTGGATGTCATCAAAGGTCCGGTTGTTCTAAGCAGTTTTTGAAGTTTTTTGTCAGCCGGGATTCGGGCGGCAAGACTAAGTTTGCCTCGGTGAAGATATTTCAAACCGGGATCAGCGCAAGGAATGATGACGCTGATAGCGCCGGGCCAAAATTGCTCAACAGCTTTTAGGTAGCGGTGCTTTAGGCCGAGCTTCTCTAGCTGCTCTATGTTGGCGGCTATAAGCGTACCGGGTTTAGTTTCGCGACTTTTTAATTTATAGAGCCGTTCCACAGCTTCTATGTTAGCCGCACGAGCGGCCAAGCCATAAACGGTGTCAGTTGGAATAACACCCACCGCGCCGGGACGTTGCAGTTTTGAAGCGTAACTGGCAAGGTCGTTCATAGTTATAGATTATATTGTATGATGAAGTAGTTAATGATTCAGTATGCAGTCCGTCAGGCCAAGCGTTTCGCGGTCCTTTTACCCGGACTGGTTATCGTTTATTTTTCGGTTCGGGACATTCTTCCATATTTTGACAAGCGCTTGCCGTTAAGCGTGGCTATCTTTACTACTTATGTGCTGGCAGCTTACGTGTTTATCCCGGCCATTATCCGATTATTCCGGGTAGTCATCCCGGCCAGCCACTTACCATTGTACTGCGTAACACCGGATGGCTTTGCTTCCGATCCACTGAACATCGGCATAATCGCTACCCGGCGGGAACTTATTACCGCTATGGAAGCGGCTGGCTGGTACGTAGCCGACCGTCATAGTATTAAAAATGTTTTCCGGTTGGTGGTCAGTTCCGCGACTGGTTATACCTACCGGCACGCGCCAGTCAGCAGTATGTATTTATTCGGCCGCAAACAGGACATCGCTTTTGAAATCCCGGTCGAAAACAGCCCGGGCCAGCGGCACCATGTGCGTTTTTGGGCCACTACTTATGAGAAAAAAAAGCGCCTGAGCGTGCATAGCATTGCCTGGCATCACAGGAAACAGCATGTCTTTGGCGATAACCTATTGTGGGTTGGCGCCGCTTCTTTGGATACCGGCCTAAATCTTATACGACATAATCTGCAAGTTACTCATATGATTGATCCGGATACCGACCGCGAGCGCGAGCTTATTGTCCATCAGCTACGTGGTGCCGAGAAAGTAGCCAGTGTTGGCACTCTTAAGCTGGATAACCCGTATCGCCTGATAAACCGGGTGTGGCGCGGCTATTTGCAGACTGATGGCAAGATGTCAGTAGTCGCTCTCAAGCGTATACCAACCGGCCAGCGGCAAGTATAGGGAGTGTACGGCGCGGCGAGCAGTAACAGCGCCACGGCCAGCACGAACAATGTGAACCAAGCCCACCTTCTTTTCCGGACGGCTTGGCGGTCTTTTTGCGCCAGGTTACCCGCTAGCCGGCTAGCTTTGCGGCCAACGGCATCTTGGAGAGCCAGCATTGTGTTAGCTTCTTTTGAAGCGATGTCATTAACGGCTTGATCAGTCGCTTGATCTTCAAGATTCGTAGTTTGAGCTTTGACAGTATTGTTGGCGGCCTGTGGCCCCGGTTCTCTTTCGGGTTGAGGTTCAGGCGTGGGTTTGGGCGTTTCAGAAGCCTGTGCCGGTTTTTGCTTAGCAGGCGTGGGTTGATTTTCAGCCGGCTCGGCATCAACTTTTTGCAACAGCTTGCCGGATACTTCGGGCGCGGTTTTAGCGGTCTTGGTTACTTCGTCCGGCGCGTCTTTAAAAATATCAAGCGGCGGCACTGCGCCAGGCTTAGCGGGAGCCGGATCCGGCAGTCTGGGGTCCATCATGGCATCCACGCGCTTGCCCAGCACCTCTTCTGCGCTTATTTCAGCTGGTTTGAGATTCTTTTTCTTAACCATTTCGCCACCTTATGGTTTGACCCTAGCGGCCATTACTATCAGTATACTTTAAGTAAAGCAGATTCAGCCGAGGTGCCGCAACAAACTTAGAGCAACGGCGTTCAGGCGTTTTTTCGAACCGATGTGGATTTTCATGTTTTCCTCGCTCTTTGTTTATATTAAAAGCTTAAGTTTATCGTAACGCTTACAACGATATGTGTCAATATACTTATTGAGATTGGTCAAAGTTACGGTGTTAGACGGTTTATGTCGCGGGGGAAGAGGATGGCTTCTTTGACGTTGTTAAGGCCAATGGCCTTCTCAACCAAACGATCGATACCGTAGCCACAGCCGCCGTGTTGAGGCAGGCCATATTTAAATGCTTGCAAATAATGTTTGAAGCCGGGGTGATCGGGGTCTATCCCCTTTTCCTTCATCTGCGCGACCAGTTTTTTGTAGTCGTGTTCGCGCATCGGACAAGTGGCGATTTCTACGCCGCGGAATAATAAGTCCGCCGTGGCTACCGTGCCGTCGTCGTTAAGCATTTGGTAAAATTTATGAACTTCTTTTGGGAAACCAGTAACGAAAACCGCTTCACATCCATCTTGCTTCTTAGCGTAGTCGCAAATCCACTTTTCTTCGTCTGGCGTCAGGTCTTTCTCGTTAGTAGTGTCGTTTTTGTTATTTTTGGTGTAGAGCTCGTGGACCTGTTGGACGGTGTAGGTTGGGAACTTTTCTTTTAGTACTAGTTGCGGTGCATTCAGACTCTTCAGTTCCTCGGCAAAGTCTTTATAAATTTTCGTAAGAACGTCGTGCGTCAGGTCCTGGATTGTATCGAGAACTTCCTGGTGATTTTCTATAAAGCCCATCTCAATATCCAGCATGGTTACTTCGGATACGTGGCGAGTGGTGGCGCTTAGTTCGGCGCGGAAAGCCGGGCCAATTTCGAACACCCGCTCGAAAACGCCGACCATGATTTGCTTATAAAGCTGCGGGCTTTGGGCTAGCGAGCCTTCTTTGCCGAAGTAGTCCAGCTTGAAGACCTCAGCGCCGCCTTCGGCCGCGCCAGCCACCAGCTTAGGAGTCTGGATTTCGGTGAAGTCGTTCTTGGCGAGAAAATCACGGACTTCGCGCAGGGTCGCGGCGCGGATTTTGAAGATTTTTTGTTCCTGCAGATTGCGTAAGCCCAGTACACGGTAATCGAATAGTGTGTCCAGATTGTCCGGTTTGTGGCTGAGCGGTTTGTCAATCTCGATGGGCGGTTCGTCGGTGACTGGCACCAATACTGTCAGCTTGGCGTCGTGCAATTCGGCGCCGCCGGGAGCCCGCGGTTCCTCGGTAACTTTGCCGTCTACGGCCAGCACGGTGCCAATTTGCAGGCCTCGCAGTTTCTCGACTTCGGCCTTGTCTTGTATGACAACCTGAATCAGCCCGCGGCGGTCGCGAACACTAATAAAAGTCAGCCCGCCCAGCAGGCGCTTCTTATGCAGCCAGCCTTCCACGTGGACCGTGTCGGCGACATGGTTTTTAACGTCATCAGTTAAGATTCTCATGAATATCTGTTATTCTACCACTTCTTCATCTGTTTTGTCAGGGGTTTCGGCGGGCTTCTTAGCGGTTTTCTTCTTTTTAGGCTTTTCGGATTTTGGTGGTTTGGGGTGCCGGCCGGCGACAGCCGCAATATCATGATGTTTATCGAACTCTTCGCCGGGGATGTCGCCCAGCAACTGTCGCATAATACCTTCCACGGTAATGATACCGACGTATTCTTCAAAACTATTGACCACTACGAATAACGGCTGGTGAGTGGTGAAAAAAGTGTGCATGGCATGGCTTAGCGAGTCGTTTTCGTGTACGTAGAAAATGTCCTTGTCCATGATGCCCTGGACTTGGCCCTTGCTCTCCAGGCTAAGCTGCTTGAAAGCAAGCACGCCTACGAAATCCCCTTTCGGGGTCTCGCGGACCAGGCTGTAGTCCAGAGCATTTTTGTGCAGTTCGTCTATCAGGACCGGACCAATAGTGTCCCGCGCCAACACGGTTTTGACGGCCTTGCGTGGCACTAAGACATCGTGTACTTTGTATTCACTAAAATTCAGAGTCCGCCGCGCAATTTCCAGTTCGTGATCGTTTAGACGGGAGTCGGTTTGCCGCTGCTGCTGTTCGATTAATTCCACTAAATCGCTGCGCTCGAAAAGGCCGGTATGGCGCGTCGGAGCGGCATGCTTTTGGACGGCTTCGGAGCCACGGCCCAGAACCGGATGCAGGTAATTCAACAGCCAGACAATTATCGGCGTCACAATCAGCGTCAGACGGGCGCCGGCCTTAGTTACCCGGCTAGCCGGCAGCCAAGAAAAGGCAATCCATAGCAGTGGGCCGACTATCAGCAGGCTAGCCCAAATTGGCAACAGCCGAGCCAGCAGGATAATGCTGGCGGCGCTCATCAATCCAATGTATAGCCACAATAATAAACGCAGACTGCCGCCATAGGCAGCGGCCGGATATAGCCGCCTAGCCAGTGGCTCGTCATGCTCGGCACGCCGTTTTAATTCATGCAGGGGGATGTAGTAGTAGGTTTTGCGAACCACTACGCCGCCCATTGCCAGTAGCAGGAAGATTACAGCCAGAATGTAGTCGTTCATGCTTTCCAGCTTATAATTATCAGCCCCTTTTGGGAAGTTATATTGTATACTTAGGCAAGTAATCGGGAGTTATTAAAAGCAATGTCAAAAGGTTTCCTAGCTGTTATCGCGGTTGTAGTCCTGCTATTCGTGGGGGTCTTTGCCTTCAGCGGCCATAAATCCAACTCCAACAATAAGTCCTCATCCAGTGCCGGCACGCCGACCAACCATGTTGAAGGCAAAGGCCAGTCCGGTGTTACGTTGGTGGAATACGGTGACTACCAATGCCCGTTCTGCGAACAGTACTACCCTGTAACCAAACAGATAGCAGCCGAGTTTAATGACCAGATTACTTTCCAGTTCCGCAATTTCCCGTTAATTAATATTCATCAGAATGCTTTTGCTGGTGCCCGAGCCGCCGAAGCGGCTGCCGCGCAAGGTAAATTCTGGCAAATGCACGACCTGCTCTATGACAACCAAAGCCAATGGAGTGACTCAAGTAATCCGAGCCAATTCTTCCAGCAATACGCCCAACAGCTTGGCCTGAACCTGACGCAATTTAATAAAGATTATTCTTCAAACAAGGTTAATAACGCTATAAATGCTGATATGGCCGCCGGTAACAAACTAAATATCCAAGGCACGCCAACCTTCTTCTTGAACGGCAAGCAGATACAGACTAGTGCTAGCGCCGCCTCATTCGAAGGACAGATCAAACAAGCTATCGCCCAGAAGCAGTCTCAGCACTAGATAAGCAACAGTTACTTGCTCAGGCCAGGCGCCGCCATTTTACATTTCTTATTACTACAATAAATTGTTTTTTTATCTGGCACAATCGCTTTTACTTGTTTGTTGCAGTGTGGGCATTTGACCTTTTGGCCATCCTTCACTTCAGGGCAATCTTGACCCCCGAAAACATGTTGAAGGTTCAGGCTCTCGCCGAAAGTACCTGTTTCACCGAGTGAAATTTCCAGTCCGCACGCGGAATACGTACGGTTATTCCGAGCTCCTTCAGCCCCATAGCCGCCTACCAAGTTCTGAACCGATGCGGAGTCACGAGACTGTAAATATTCAGCGTCTAGATGCCCGACACTATAGAGACCGTTGCTTCTAGCGCCTTGTTCCGTCGCCTGAAGATGCAAAGCGCGCATCATTTCAATCGTGGAATAGACGAGTAGTTCATGTAGCACTATCGTATCGTCATCGGTAAAACGCTCCTCGTTGGACCTCATTTTATAAAGGGCGTCTCTGTAGCGTTTATTAAAATGTTGGGCCTTATCGGCCAACTGAGACACGAGTTCTCTAGTTTCGGGGGTTTGATGACCCCTATCAGATGATTCGCAAACGTGCACGTATGATTCATTAAATACAGTGTCCATAATTGCACGGTGATCGCTTGTTACTTCTACGGTATTGGTGGTTTTCTTATATTTAGGATCGGTGAGCTGATCGGCAAGTTCCAGAGCAAGCTCTTTTGCATCTTTTTCTGATAGGGTACCAGTAATCGCATACTGCAAGCAGTTATCTGTTGTTTCACCTTCCGGTATATTAACGCCGTATTTACTAAATACTTCTCTGAGCCGATCTATGTCGCTTCCGTCAAAAGATAACGATCCTGACACAAGTCCATCTTCACCGGCATAATAAAGCTGTATAAAACCACGTTTTAAGTGCGGTACATAGCCGACACCACGCCAATAGGCACTACCACTTTCCTCCGCCCCCTCCTCGGGAAACAAAGTTGGGATAATGCGCGTGTTGTAGTTGGTCTTTTTTTGCACCATGTCGTTTACTATCAACGCATTTTTGTCATCCCATATTGAACGAACCAGTTGTCGCTTAAAACGTTTATCTTTTTTTGCTGTCTCAATAGCACACTCAAGACCCGCTCTCGTCATATCAGAGACAGGAGTTTTAAGATCTTTCGCCATAACTTTTCCATCGATAGCTGGACGCTTATCAATATCACGAACTTCAAGTCCGCCGCCGAGCTCTGTGTCTGTTCCGAATCCCTCCTCTACCGAGGTATAAAACTCGACCCTCGCCTGTTCTGCCTCCGGGCTATGAATGATTTCAGATAATGATTTGCCAATCGCAAATGCGCCCAGTCGATGAATCGTACTCAGTGACCGGCCATAGATTTCAGATTCTGGCGGGCGCTCGTATCCGGTTGTTTCAGGAGCCGCGTCTACCAATTGATGCTGAGCGAATTGTGCTTCAGCAAGCTCCCAATCGAATGCCTCTGCCCCTATTTGCTGTTTTATGAGTTCGGCTGATCCGGCCATAAAAATACCCTCTGCTCTGGCGAGCAAGGGCAGAAAGTCCGCGAATCGGACGTGCTCTTGCTCGAGAGACTTAACTTGCTGTATCGGACTTATCGCTTGTCGACGCGAATCACCGTTGCGGCACAGTGCGGGAACTTCACCCGCTTCCAGCTTTGTTTGTTAATTGCTTACAGGCCCAGTGTACCACCGCCCGGCTACGCTAGATATAGTATTAATTACCGCATTCGCAACGCTAGGAAGACTGGCGCTGTTTGAGTTTGGCCAGACGCGGCGCAAAACTCTGGGCGGCACCATCCAGACCCAGCACTTTCAGGGCGCCAACCAGTATTTGCAAGTTATCCAAACTGGCTTCGGCCAGCTCGCCGCCGGTTTGCTCTTGTTGCTGAAAAGCATGTTCAACTTTTTCTATCAGCCACTTTTCTTCGCCGGGCGCGATTTGGTTGGAAGTGATTTTGTCCGGCTCGGACGAGTCGGCGACTTCCAGCGAACGGGCCGAGTGGTCGCGTTTGCGCAAGTGTCCGCGTTTTATAAGATTATTGACGTGCAGAGAGACCGTGGCCACGGAATTATAATCCAGGCCGCTCATAATTTCCCGGTAGCTGGGGCTGTAGCCATGTTCGGCGATAAATTTTTCAATAAAGCTCAGCAATTCTTTTTGCTTTTTGGTCGGCCGAACAGTTTTTTGGTCCGATGTTCGCTTTTCGCTCATGATACTCAGTCTGAGCTATCTAGCTCAAAATAACCAGCATCCGGAGTTAAGTCTAAAAATACGCGGCAAGCTGAACCGGTTTCGTTGCAAATACGATTAGCGGCTAAGGCTAGGTGGTCCGGATTGCTATAAATCTCTTGTAGTTTATCAGCACTATTCGTACTGATAATCGGGCTGCTGCCTAAAATGCGTACATCGCCTTTTACGCCGACGTTTTTAGGCAGTCCGGCAAAGTTGATATCTACATTATCGCCCAGTTCTTCTTCAATTACTCTGTGAGCTGTCACTACTTCATCAGGCGTGGCAAACCGTTCTGAATTTGGGGGTTTTTTACTGCCCATAGTAAAAGTATAACATCTATGGTCTAGCTGTCTTCTTGTTGGGTAGAACCATGGCTATGCCGGCAAGCCCCCACCAGATATAAGCCGTCGTATCATCGGTCCAGGCGTGTGAAAATAGACTAATAAAAGTCAGGCCGATTAGGCTGGCGAACAAGGTTAGAGCAAGCGGGTCCTGGCGGTTAAGCCACAATATGTATCCCACGCCAATATTAATAAGCAAGAAAAGTACTAGCCCTACCCAGCCCGTTTCCTGGCCAATCTGCAGAAAATAATTTTCGGCGATGCGCGGCGAACCGATATTGTACACGCTGGCTGGACCGGCCGAGCCCGGGCCGCGGCCGAACGGCTGGTGAATTATGTCGTGCAAGCCATCCTTTAGCCCGGCTACGTGCCCCTGGTCAGAGGTAGTTTTGACGGCCGAATGGGTCTGGGTATGGAAGAAAATATTTTGGAAGCGGCTGTTATGATGCCATTCAAATGTCGCAAACGCGGTGGCTGCCAGAACGATTACACAAGCGGCAACGGCCAGCGCCTGCTTCAGGTACTTACTATCCAGATAGTGGATGCCGATGACCGTCAGCGCTAGGGCGGCGCCAATCCACGCACTGCGCGAAAAGCTGAAAAACAGCGTCAGCAGACTGCCGATGAACAAGCTAACGTAGGGCCACGTGCGACGGCCGGTAATCAACAAGCCAGCCAGCAGACTAATTGGTATCAGCAAGTAGGCGCCCAACGGATTAGCGCCGCGCAGTGTCGAAGCTATCCGCAAGTACTGGGCATTGTGGTTGATAGTTTCAAATGG
>CAYRVE010000012.1:0-9345 GCA_964427685.1 uncultured Candidatus Saccharibacteria bacterium
TTATCTTCCGGGCACTGCAGGGCGTGGCAGGCGCACTGTTAGTGCCGAGTTCACTGGCGATTATTATATCGACCTTCAATGGTCCGGCGCAGGGCAAGGCGATTGGTACCTGGACGGCCTGGACAGGCATCTCATTTATCATTGGGCCTCTGCTGGGCGGCATATTGGTGGACAGCGCTTCCTGGCGCTGGATTTTCGCCATCAACGTCCTGCCAATTGCTATCACGTTGTATCTGTTGCGAGGCGTTAAAGCGCCTCATAAGAAAAAGGCTCACGCGCCGGTTGATATAGCGGGCGCCTTGTTATGTGCGCTAGGATTAGGCGGTCCGGTGTTCGCGCTGATTGAACAGCCGCATTATGGCTGGGGCAGTCCGCTGATTTACTTACCGTTGGCTATTGGCACCATTCTTTTCGCCAGTTTCCTGGCATATGAATACAAAACTAAACACCCCATGCTGCCGCTGGGGATTTTCCGCAACCACAACTTTAGCGTCGGCAACATCGCCACGCTGGGCATATACGCCGGTCTGAGCATCGCCACGTTTTTGATAGTGGTCTTTTTGCAGCAGGTCAGCGGTTATTCGGCTCTGGCTTCTGGGATGTCGATTCTACCGGTGACGATTATTATGTTCGTACTGTCGCCGCGCTTTGGCGCGCTGTCTGCCAAGTACGGCCCGCGGTTGTTTATGGGCTTTGGCCCAATCATCGCTGGCGCCGGCTTTTTGATGATGCTGCGCCTAACCGCCGATGTTAATTACTGGACTCAGCTGTTCCCGGCGATTCTGGTTTTTGGCTTTGGTTTGTCAATCACGGTCGCCCCGCTGACAGCGGCCATTTTGGGCGACGTGCCTCAAGAGCAGGCCGGCATCGCCTCGGCCATCAACAACGCCATCGCTAGAATCGCTGGCCTGTTGGCCATCGCGGCCGTCGGCGCCATCGTGGCTATCCAATTCGGCCACACACTGGATAAATTGTGCAGTACGGCTCCCGCCGCGGCGCTGGAAAAGGCCAAACAAGCCCCGCTAGTTATCAAGCCGCCGGTGTCATACCAACACAACGCGGTATTCCAATCAGCCCTGAAAGAAGCTTCGGTCTCCGCCTTCCACGCTGGCATGGTCACTACGGCCGGCCTAGTCATGGCCGGCGGCGTAATCTCGCTCATAGGCATCAAGAACCCCAAACATCGTCAAACTGCTTGAACTTGCCACTCATTACTTCTTACTAGATACTTATTAGTATGGATGCGGTAGATGAGGTAAAGCAGCGGCTGAGCATTGAAGATGTGGTGGCTGAGTATGTGCAGCTTAAGCGGGCTGGGCGCAACTGGCGGGGCATTAGCCCGTGGACCAATGAAAAGACGCCGAGCCTGATGGTCAGCCCGGAAAAACAGATTTGGCACGACTTTTCCTCCAGTAAGGGCGGCAATATGTTCAGCTTTGTGATGGAGATGGAGGGGGTCGACTTTAAGGGCGCGCTGGAACTGCTGGCCCGCAAAGCCGGCGTCGATTTGGACCAGTATCGCTCAGCGTCGCAGCGCAGCGGACCGGACAAAGAGCGTCTGCATAATTTATTAGAACAAGCCGCCAAGTTTTACCAAGCGCACTTTAGCAAAAGTAATACAGCGCTAGAATACGTGCTCAAAAAGCGCGGTTTCAGCAAAGATACGGCACTGGAATGGCGGCTGGGCTATTCGCCTAATAATGGCTCGGCATTAGTTAATTACGCCAAGAAAAAGGGCTTTAGCGAGGCCGAAATCAAGCAGGCTGGCTTAAGCGCCCAAAATTATAAGGGCGGCATTCAGGATATGTTCCGCGGCCGGCTGATGATCCCGCTGCAGGATCAGTTTGGAAAGGTGATTGGCTTCACGGCCCGTCTACTAGAAGATGATGATAACGCGCCTAAATACATCAACACGCCACAAACCGTGCTGTACGACAAAAGCCGGCACATTTACGGCCTGCATCTGGCCAAAGAATCAATTCGCAAGAGCAAATTTGTGGTGCTGGTAGAGGGCAACCTGGACGTTATAGCCAGCCACCAGGTCGGTGTGCGGCAAGTCGTGGCCACGGCCGGCACGGCGCTGACCGAGCCCCACCTCAAAGCGCTGAGTCGCTTCACCGGTGATATCCGCCTCTGTTTTGACGCCGATAAGGCTGGTTTGGCAGCTACCGAGCGGGCCATTCCGATTGCCAGCCGCGTAAAAGTTAGCCTCAGCATTATAAGCACGGTGGACGCTAAAGACCCCGATGAGCTCATTCAAAAAGACCCCAAATTGTGGCAAAAAGCCATTACCCAGAACCAGTACGCTTTGGACTGGCTGATGGCACGATACGAAAAACTGCTGGACATCAACTCGGCGCAGGGCAAACGCGAGTATAGCGACGTCCTCCTGCCGGTAGTTCAGGCGCTGTCCGACGATGTGGAGCGCGACCACTACCTGAACGCCATCGCTAAAGCCATTGGCGTCAGCAAAGACGCCCTGAGCCAAAAATTATCCAAAACCCCCAAATCGGAAACTACCGAACGCCGCCGCCGCGTCAAAGTTGAGCCGGGCCAGCTGGACAGGGCGGCCGTCGAAAGTAAAAAAACTCAGGATCAATTCCTGTCGCTGATGTTCAGCCGCCAGACATTGCGCGAATTCCTAGAGCTCATCAAGCCGGAAATGCTCTACGAAGACCAAGCTCGCCAACTGTTGGAATTCTTGAAGAAAAATCCGGACTTTAAAGGCAAGCCCGACGAGGCCAAGCAATTGAAGCCACCTGCTGATTATGTTAAAATAGAATCATTACTCTACGAGGAACTGTACCAAGGTATTGAGTTGAACGAACTTCATTACGAAGCAGCTCGCCTACAGGCTCGACTGATAGAACAATTTATAAAAAATGAAAAAATGAAACTTTCCGAGGAACTGGAAACGGCCGATCAAGCGGCCACTCAACGTTTACTCACCCAAGCTAAAAAATACGACGAATTATTGAACCAAGTGAAAGGGGCTGCTTATGGCCAAAGCCAAAGATAATAAGAAGGATATCAAAAAGAACAAAAAAACCGAGGATGACCCGGCGATTGAACAAAAAAAGCAGGAGTTGCTGGTTCGCGCCAAAAAAGAAGGCCACTTGGATCAGCGTGATATATTCGCGCAAATTCCTGAGACGGCCGAAAACGCTGAAGTGCTCGACGCGCTGTACACCGAGCTGGCCGACCTGAACATTGAAATTACCTCGACCGACCCCAACAGCTCGAAATTTACCGACGAGTGGGAGGCTGAAGAAGAGGATGACGAAGAGAAAACTAACAAGGCCGCCGCTTTCCTGGATGATGACGTCGCTGACGACTCGGTTCGCCTGTACCTGCGTGAAATCGGTAAGATTCCGCTGTTGAACGCCGAGGAAGAGCTGGCGCTGGCCCAGCGCGTGGTAGCTGGCGACAAAAAGGCCAAGGATGAGATGGCTGAAGCCAACATGCGCCTGGTGGTTTCGATTGCCAAACGCTATGTCGGCCGCGGTCTGGACCTGCTGGACTTAATTCAGGAAGGCAATACCGGCCTGCTGCGTGCCGTCGAGAAATTCGACCCAGACAAGGGCTTTAAATTCAGTACCTACGCCACTTGGTGGATTCGCCAGGCTATCACCCGCGCCATCGCTGACCAGGCTCGAACAATCCGTATACCCGTGCACATGGTGGAAACCATCAATAAATTGCTCAGAACCCAGCGCCGCCTGACCCAAGAGCTGAACCGCGAACCAACCAACGACGAAATCGCCAAAGAGATGGAGATTGATGTCGACAAAGTTGAGCACATCATGAAGATCAAACAAGATATTAGTTCACTTGACGCCTCGATCCGCGACGACGAGGAAGACTCCGTGCTGGCCGATTTCATCGAAGATGAAGACACCGTCAGCCCGGAAGAATCGGCTACCGGCCAGCTACTCAAAGAGCAAGTTAAAGATATGCTGGGTGCCCTAACCGAGCGCGAGCAAAAGATCCTTAAACTGCGCTTTGGCCTAGAAGACGGTAAATCGCATACGCTCGAGGAAGTCGGCCAGGAATTCTCCGTGACCCGCGAGCGCATTCGCCAGATCGAAGCCAAAGCCCTCGCCAAACTGCGAAAACACCGCGACGCCAAGAAACTGCACGATTACATAAAATAAAACACTTACGATAAAATAAAAACAATGGACTTACACCAAAAACTGGTAAATGACCCTGAGTTTAAAAAAGTCTTCGAGGGCGTGTCGATTTTTGGAGTAGCTGGCAGCAACGGCAGCGGCAAGGACACTATTTTAGACATATTGGCCGAAGCCGGATATTTTGTGTTTAACGTAGGTGATAACCTGCGTCAAATTACCAAAGCTGTCATGGGCACTACCCAGCGAGGCGGTAATGACTCACCAACCGGTAGGATCGGCAGTGCTCAGAGTTCAATTTATCCGGGTGGCCCAATAACGTTAGGCATGATCGATTATTGGGCACGGGTTCCGTACATGCCTAAAGAGCTGTGGCCAGCAGGTTTGGCGATTGGTAGCGTCCGTTCGGTTAGCGAGGTCAACACCTTGAAAGAATTCGGCGGCAAGCTGATAGTCGTCGATGCCGACCCGAAAGTTCGCTACGAGCGAGTTGTAACCCGTGGCCGAACTTATGAAAAGGCTATAACCTTTGAACAATTTGTTACCGAGGACGAAGCAGAAATGGGCAAAAATGAGACCGACCCAACCAAATTTGGTCTGGCCCAGGTGATGGAAATGGGCGACATCGTTCTAGATAACAGCCAGGACAACGTTGAAGAATTTATCAAAGCAGTTAGACAGGCCATAGGGGTCAATGCCAATGGCTAAAAACACAGTGGTTATAGCATGTGATGGCCCAGCCAGGGCCGGCAAGACGACTTTAGCCAACAATTTCGATAATAAACTGGGAATCCCATGCCTCAATACCGGCAAGATATATCGCGCTCTAGCGGTGTTAATCATGCAGAAGCTGGACGTTGCCTCATTGGATAAAATAAGCGAGAAAAAAATCCAAGACACGCTGGAAACCATTGATTTAAGCAAGCTTCAGGTAACCTTTGATGGCAAAGTTTACTATGCCACCAGAGAATACGATGAGTTAATGACTCCGGAATTTGGTAATGCGGCTCGTATGGTCTCCAATGTTAAAGAAATACGGTCATCAATTGTTGAACCTATGGTAATCAAAATGATTGAAAAATGTGATTATCCGGTTGTTATATCAGAGGGCCGCGACGAGGGACGACTCTGGAAAGATGCTGGGCACCTAGGACTAGCCATTTTTCTATCGGTCGACCCGGTGGTAGCCGCCATTCGCGAGCGCCACATTAGACAGGCGCTGCATTATGAAACGCCGTCTTTACGCGAAATTACCAACACTTTGATGACTTACGATTTGGATAATGCACGCCGCAGTTTCCATCCAACCTATATCGCCGAAAAGCCGGTAGTTTTTACGGGCCGTTTGGACAGGTCTATCAAGCGGGCAATCGCCGAGAAGAACCAAATAATTGTACCCACTAGCAGTATAGATATCCCGACCGTATTTAAGCGAGTGTTGCGGCTGACTGATGCCGCAGGCTTACTCAGTGAACGCGAAAAATCACAAGTCTCGCTGCTGTAGCCAGTTGGCGTATACTATCAGGTATGGCTAAGGCGGATTCCGGGAAGAAAAAGTTCGCGATTATTGACGGCAAGTCGGTGTTTTACCGCGGCTATTACGCCATGCCGAATTTGAGCACTAAAGATGGTACACCGACTGGCGGGGTGTTCGGTTTTGCCACAATGGCGCTGGAGGTTGTGCGCAAATTGAAGCCGGATTACGTAGCCGTGGCGTGGGATAAGCCCAAGACTAACATCCGCAAACGTTTGGCGCTTTATCCTGAGTACAAAGCCGGGCGCAAGCCGGCACCGCCGGATTTTTACGAACAAGTTCCTGTCTTGCACGAACTGTTGGAAGCCTTTGGCTGGCCGCTGTACGAGCTGGACGATTATGAGGCTGACGACATCATGGGAGCGCTAGCCGAGCAGGCCACTAAGAAGGGGATTGAAACGCTGCTGGTGACCTCTGACTTGGACATGTTGCAGTTAATAGGCGACGACGTGAAGGTTTACGCGCTTAAAAAAGGCTTGTCCAATATAGATTTGTATTCGTCTAAGAGTTTTGAAGCTAAATATGGTATTCGGGTCGATCAATTCCTGGATCTGAAGTCCATAAAAGGCGACTCGTCTGACAATATCCCCGGTGTGCCGGGTATTGGCGAAAAGGGTGCCGTGGATCTATTGCAGAAATACGGCACATTGGACGAAATTTATAAGAACTTGGCGCTGGTTAAAGATTCTACGCGCAAAAAACTAGAGGCCGGGAAGGACCTGGCGTACCTTAGCAAACAGCTGGCTCAGATCTGGACTGACGCGCCGATTAAGCTTGATCTGAAAGAAGTTGATGGGCGCAATATGCAGCCGGAGAAGGTTCTGGAGCTATTGCAGAAATTGGAGTTTCGCAACCTGGCCCGCCAGCTGCCGGAGATAATGCAGGTGAAAATTAGCGACCATCACGCGGCTACCGGAACCGGGCCGCTCAAAGGCGGTAAAAACGTGCTGATCGACAGCAATAAAAAGGCCGCCGAGCTTAAGCTGGGGGACTCCGAATACTTTTATATTCATAGCCGCTCAGCTGGCCAGCACGGCCGCAAACCAGAAGTACTAATTATTAGTCTGGACGGCAAAAATACTTACACGCTGGATCTTACTAAGCTAGATCGCGAAGCCATAGCCAAGGAGTTTCGTGATGTCAGGCCTCTGGTTGGCTACGACCTGAAGTCGTCGCTGGAAACGCTGACGGCGCTTGGCGTAAAAGACTTGCCGGACGTCGGACACGACGTGCTAGTGGGCGCTTTTTTGCTCAACTCGCTCAGGCGTGAACAAACTTTGACTGAACTAGCCGAGACTGACCTGAATTACGAGGGTTCACCGTTTGAAGACCTGGATAAAAGTGAGTTGATGACGCGTGCGCCAGAGGTTATGGCGACCATCAAAGCACTTCATGATCAGCAGCTGGGCGAGCTCAAAAAACTGCCAAAAATACTCAAGCTAGCTAAAGACGTCGAGTGGCGGGTTATCCCGGTGCTGGCCCGCATGGAATATGTTGGCATTGAGCTGGATACCAAGTACCTTAAAAAATTCGCGGCTGAAGTCGGCGATATGATCTCCGACTATGAACAGCAAATTTATGGTTACGGTGACCAGGAGTTTAATATCAGCTCGCCGGGCCAGCTGGCCGAGGTTTTGTTCGACAAGCTGAAATTGCCGACAAAAGGCATCAAAAAAGGCAAGACTGGCTACAGCACAGCCGCCAGCGAATTGGACAAACTGCGCGGCCAGCACCCAATTATTGATCTTATCACCCAGTATCGAGAAGTCACCAAACTCAAAAACACTTACATCGACACCTTGCCGCAGCAAGTCGATGATAATTCGCGGCTGCACACAACTTTTGGCCTGACTAACGCTCAGACCGGTCGGCTGAATAGCTCCAATCCGAACTTGCAGAACATTCCGGTGCGCACTGAGCTGGGCCGGCGCATTCGCACGGCTTTTGTGGCGGGCAAAGGCAACAAACTGGTCAGTGCCGATTACTCGCAGTTCGAGCTACGCTTGGCGGCTGTGCTGGCCGGTGACAAGAACTTAATAGACATGTTTAACCGCGACGCCGACGTGCACACCATGACGGCTGCCCAGGTTTATGACCGCGACCCGGAAGACGTCACCAAACAGATGCGCCACGCTGCTAAAGCGGTCAATTTCGGCACTATGTACGGCCAGGGCCCGCACGCTCTCAGTTTGCTGACGGGCATGGATTTCGCGACCGCCAAAAAATTTATCGATAAATATTTCGAGATTCGGCCGAAGCTCAAGGAATTTATAGAAAAGACTCGGGGAGATGCCGAAAAAAACGGCTACGTGGAAAATATCTTCGGTAGACGCCGGCCAACACCGGATGTTAAATCGTCCAATTTCGCCGTCCGCGAGGCGGCTTACCGGGCGGCCGTCAACATGCCCCTGCAGGGCAGTGCCGCCGACATCATGAAAATGGCCATGATAGATGTCGACAAGAAGCTGCGCGCCCAGCACAACGACTGCAACATCTTGCTGCAAATCCACGACTCCGTCCTGGTTGAGTGCCCAGCACCGGTGGCTACGCGCGTCGCCGACCTGGTCAAAGAAACCATGGAACAGGCCTACAAATTGGACGTAAAACTAACTGTAGACACCGCCATCGGCAACAACTGGGGCGAGCTGTGAGCAAGAAGGTTTATAACAAATTGGTGCGGGACAAAATTCCCGAAATCATCCAGGCCGATGGTAAGCAGTTGAAGAGCCGTGTTTTAGATGATGCCGAACATCTGGAAGCCCTGCTTAAAAAACTAGAAGAAGAGTGCGCCGAGCTCAAAGAAGCCCGCAATATCGAAGAGTTGGCCGATGTTCACGAAGTCTTAATTGCTCTAGCTGATGCGCTCGGTATCAGCCGCGATGAGCTAGAAAAAGTTCGCCAAAATAAAGTCGCCAAACGCGGCGGCTTCCAGCAAAAAATCTTCCTCGAAGAAGTCGAATAAGCCCGCTTATCACAACAGTGTGTTAAGATTAAGTCAAAGGAGCCTATGGCTGAGAAATTATTTTATGTTGGCGTGAAGGGGTTGATGCAGAACAACCAAGGCAAATTATTACTGCTTAAGGCCGACACGTCCGAGCATCGCCGAACAACTACAGCCTACTGGGATATCCCTGGCGGGCGGATTGACGAAGGCGAAAGTGTGCTGGATGCCCTAAAGCGCGAAATCAAAGAAGAAACTGGCATCACCAAGCTACAGAGCCACCAATTCTTTACAGCCGTCATCTCTAACCATCAGGTGCCGCAGGGCAGGCAGTTAATCGGGCTAATCCTAATGATTTACATCGTACAGATTCCGGCTAAGAGCACCGTAAAAATCAGCAAAGAGCATACCGAGTACGCTTGGGTTAGCAAGCTGGAAGCCAGAAAACGGCTGACGCACAAATACCCCAAAGAATTTACAGATCAGCTGTAGGAGGTCGGCGGCGCCGGCGTCCACCAGTGTGGCGACGACTGACGACGCGGCTGTCACCGGCTATGAATACCCGGCAAGCTAGTAGTATCACCCAGGCGGCCAGTACCAAATCAATCACGCTAGTGCCGAAGCTAAGCCAGTCGGTATGGTGCTTAACGCTGAAGAGGGCAATCATAGCAACGGCGAACTCAGAGCCAATCAACAGGGCTGATAACTTGCGGCCGCGCCGCTCCTGAACCGTGTAGCCC
>CAYRVE010000013.1:0-9293 GCA_964427685.1 uncultured Candidatus Saccharibacteria bacterium
GTTCATGAAACAGGATGTGAGCTAGACATGACCCAAGACTTAGCCGTTCGAGAAACTGAAATCCCGGGCTTTTATGTGATAGACCTGGTGCTGTACGGTGACAGCCGCGGCTGGTTTAAAGAGAACTATCAGCGTGAAAAGATGGAGGCGCTGGGCCTGCCGCACTTTGAGATTGTCCAGAACAACTTCTCTTTCAATGCCGAGAAGGGCGTGACCCGTGGACTGCACGCCGAGCCATGGGAGAAATTTATCTCGGTAGCTAATGGACGTATTTTTGGCGCTTGGGTTGACCTGCGGAAGGGCGACAGTTTTGGCAAGGTTTTCACGGCAGAAATCACACCGGAAAAGGCCTTTTTTGTGCCGCGCGGCGTGGCTAATGGCTACCAGACACTGGAAGCCAACATAACTTATACCTACCTCGTCAACGAGCACTGGTCGCCGGATGCCAAATATGCGGCCGTTGATCTATTTGATCCAGCTTTAGGGATTGATTGGCCAATTAGCCAAGACCAAGCCATAGTCTCCGACAAGGATAAGAATAATCCTCTCCTTAAAGACGTAGAGCCGATGGAGTTTTAGGCGTGGATGATTCAACTTTCTTCATCGTCGGCGCGAACGGCCAGCTGGGCCAGGCCCTGCATGCCAAGTATCCGAACGCCCAGAGTGCCGACATCGGCGAACTAGATATTACCGACGCGCAATCCGTTGAAAACTTTGACTGGGACGGTATCAAAGTAATCCTGAACGCCGCCGCCTATACCAACGTCGACGGCGCTGAAACGGCTGATGGCAAAAAAGCCGCTTGGGCCGTCAATGCCGACGGCGTGGCCAACCTGGCCAAGGTTGCTGCCGACCACGACATGATACTGGTCCACATCTCCACCGAATACGTTTTTGATGGCACGAAATCACCCCACGCCGAAGACGAGCCGGCTAGCCCGCTGTCCGAATACGGCAAGAGCAAGGCCGCTGGTGATGAACAAGCCCAAAAACCGCCAAAGCACTATTTATTGCGAACCAGCTGGGTAATTGGCGAGGGCAATAACTTTGTCCGCACCATGCTGGGGCTGGGTAAAAAAGGTGTCAGTCCAACGGTTGTTGGCGACCAAATCGGCCGGCTGACATTTACTGGCGAACTGGTTCGGGCAATCGACCACCTGCTAAGCACCAATGCCCCGTATGGCACATACAACATTAGCAACGGCGGCGAACCAGCAAGCTGGGCCGACATCACCCGCGTCATTTTTAAAGACGGCGGCTTAGACAATCTAACGGTAACCGACACCACCACCGAAGAATACTTTGCCGACAAACCGGAAGCCGCCAAACGTCCCCTGCAAAGTACCTTGGCGCTTGATAAGATAGAAGCAGCCGTTTTTGAGCCGGCCGACTGGCATGAAGACCTAAAGCAATACATCGAAAAGGAGCTAGCTTAAATGAAAGGCATTATATTAGCCGGTGGTTCAGGCACCCGCCTCTACCCCATCACCAAAGGCATTTCCAAACAGATTATGCCTATTTACGACAAGCCGATGATATATTATCCGCTCAGCACGCTGATGATGGCTGGCATTCGCGACATATTGATTATTACTACGCCGGACGACCAGGAACAGTTCCAGCGCCTGCTTGGTGATGGCAAAGAACTGGGCATTAATCTGCAATACGCAGTGCAACCCAAGCCGGAAGGATTGGCGCAAGCTTTTATAATCGGTGAAGAATTTATAGGCAGCGACAAGATCGCGCTTATTCTCGGTGATAACATTTTCTACGGCGAAGATTTCGGCGCCAGCTTGAAAAACTGCGTTGATCCGGACGGCGGGACCGTTTTTGCCTACAAAGTCTCCGATCCGGAGCGTTATGGCGAACTGGAATTCGACGCCAATAATCAGGCTGTCTCGATTGAAGAGAAGCCAGGGCAGCCAAAGTCGGACTATGCAGTCGTCGGACTGTATTTTTACGATAACGAAGTGGTGGAAATAGCCAAGAACTTACAGCCGAGCGACCGCGGCGAACTAGAAATTACCAGCGTTAATGAAGAATATTTGAAACGCGGCAAGCTGAAGGTACAAACTATGGACCGCGGTTCGGCCTGGCTGGACACCGGCACGTTCGAATCAATGAACGATGCTAGCGAGTACATTCGCGTTATCGAAAAACGCACCGGCATCAAGATCGGCTGCATAGAAGAGATCGCCTACCGCCAGGGCTATATTAATAAAGACCAGCTGGCGGCCATCGCCGAGCCGCTAAAGAAGTCCGGCTACGGCATTTACCTAACGTCCGTGACAGATTAATTTATGGCTGATTTAAAGAAACTTACTTTATATCTTTATCAGCACCATTTAGTGCGTTATTTGGTAGTTGGCGGTAGTACCTTTGCCATAGACTTAGGCTTACTAGTGTTTTTGCATGGTGCGGAGGGAGTTTGGCTGCCCCTGGCTACTGCCATCGCTTATTGCGTTTCAATCGTTTACAATTTCTGCCTTAACCGCTGGTGGACTTTCAGCGCCTCTGAGAAAAAAAGCCTGCATCAACATATCGCCCCCTATGTTATTCTGCTTGGCTGCAACTTGGTCTTTACGGTTATCTTCGTCAGTACGGCCAGCCATTTCATTAACTATGCGCTTGCTAAGGCCATATCGGTAGCTATCCAAACTACCTGGACATATTTCTGTTACAAACATTTCGTGTTCACTTAAATTATTTATATAATTTAACGACTATGCATACTGATACCTGGATTATTGTGCCGATGTATAATGAGCAAAAAGTCATAGCCGCTGTTTTAAACGAACTGCTGGCTAAGTTCCGTAATGTGGTCGCGGTGGATGATGGCAGCCAAGATTCTACATATAAAACCGCCTGCTCTACTAAAGCTAGTGTTGTTCGGCACCCGGTCAACCTGGGCCAGGGTGCGGCCATTCAAACCGGTATTGAGTATGCCCTAGAGGACAAGAAAGCAAAGTATTTTATAACCTTCGATTCGGACGGACAACACCAACTAAAAGACGCCGAGAAGATGCTGGCTATATTGAAAACGGGCAAGTTTGATATCGTACTCGGCTCAAGGTTTTTAGGCAAATCCAATCTGCCGTTAAAGAAAAAGTTGTTTTTGCAGACTGCCATTCACTCCCGGAACCTTTTTTCTAAGATAAAGTTAACCGACATCCATAACGGTTTGCGGGTTTTTAACAGAGGTGTCGCGGAAAAATTAAATATTTCCATGGCCGGTATGGCGCACGCTTCGGAAATTATTGATAGAATAGGTCAATACGATTTTCGCTATACTGAGGTACCGGTGATAATTAAATATACCAGTTACTCGAAAGCCAAGGGCCAATCAATGTTCAATTCAGTGAATATCCTGTTTGATTTGACGGCCCATAAATATTCTAAAAAACGCCGATGAATCTCACAAAAGTTATTCTAATTTTACTTCCCATATCTCTTGTTTACGTAGCATTCGTGCGAACAAGAACCACGTATGTGAAAGCTTATCAACGGATACTATTTCTGGGTTTTGTAGCCTTTATTATTTTTGCCTTCATTTTTCCAGTTCCTATCAGGCAATTAGCACATCGGCTTGGTTTGCCGAATGGCAATTATTTAGTAATTTACGTTTTTGTTATTGCCTTTATATTTTCAATTATAGCCATATTCTTAAAGTTCAATGAAATGAGCCATAAAATCGCGCAACTCACCCGACAGCTGGCTCTATTGGAATCAAAAAAAACAAAAAAGTAAATTAGTTTATGATAAAAAACTATCCACAAATCAGTAAGATCGGCACAACTACTCTTCTGTTTATAATAATCGCTTTGTTTTTCGGTTTAATATTCGTAAAAGAAGTGCCGCTGTTTTGGAACCTTGATGAGTCGGCTCACTTTAGCAGGGCATATCAGATATCAGAAGGCCATTTCTTAGCCCAAAAATTACCCGATAGCAATTATGGCGATTACGTTCCTGCTGGCATTGTTCAGCTGCACGTGGCCGTGCATCAGGACCTTGGCGCGGTTATGGGCGGTGAGGTTCTTCATCGTCATGACCTGCAACACGAAGCCCGGCAAAAAAGCATTGCTCGCCAGAGCATCAACCAGCCTAAAAAAGAACCGTTTGACTTCCCGGGATCGGGTGCATATTCCCCGTTGCCCTATGTTGCTCCAGCCGCTGGGATTTTGACGTGCCGGGTAGCTAACTGCAGCCTGGGTGACACGGTTTTACTAGCGAGAATTTTTGGCCTGATTGCTTACATTGGGGTTGTTGCTTTCGCTATATGGTTACTGCGAGCGAAAAAGATTAGGTGGCTCGTCTTTGTGGTAGCTCTTTTACCAATCTCAATCTTCCAGGCCGCTGCAGTTAGTGCGGATGGGCCAATCATCGCGTTAAGCTTGCTTCTCTTCGCGGTTCTTATGAAAGCTCTTAGCGACAAAAAATTATCAACCCCGCTTATTGTCTTGTTGGCCATAGTAGCTACGTATATACCGCTGATAAAAAGTACTTACGGACTTTTGGACCTAAGTATTTTGCCAGTAGTCATGATTATATTTAAGGATAAGAAGAAGATGCTAATGTACGTTGGCGTGTCGGCGCTGGTAATCGCCGTATTAACGCTGGGGTGGCTATATCTGGCACGTGGTCCCAGTAAAGCAGTCGGTACGCTGCAGGCATCAGACCCGGCAACACATAGCTATGTAAGTATTAGACGGCAAAGTACTTTTGTACTGCACAAGCCATTCGGAGCTATCCAAACACTTGGCCGGACATGGATGCTTGACGAAGCGTATTGGGTATACTCAACCACCGGCGAATTCGCGCTCAATGCCGTGCAAGTTCCGTTAAGTGCTGCTGTGTTCGCGTACCTTATGCTTGTGGCTGCCGTGTTCTACGCCAGAAACGAGCTGGTCCGGCTTAAAAGATCGGTGTTATTCTTGGGACTGGTTTCGGTACTAACGGCATTGGGCATCCTGGGAACTTTATACCTGACATACACTCCTGCCGGCAGCCCAGTTATTGATGGCGTGCAGGGACGATATTTCGTGCCGTTGATGCCGTTTTTCTTTGTCGCCGTGGCCGCGGTGATTCCAGCAAAGGTTTTGATGTTGCCAAAAACCGCGGCAATATTATTTTCGGCTAGTTCGTGCGTATTATTGTTTTCGGGTGCCCTCTACTATGGGCTTGCTACCTACTAAACTTGTCCTTTGAAGTACTGAATTGTTTTAGTTAGGCCTTGTTCGAGTTTAATTTTGGGCTCCCAGTCGAGTTTTTGCTTGGCTAGCTTGATGTCTGGCCGCCGCTGTTTAGGGTCGTCCTGCGGCAGTTTCTTATAAACAATTTTGCTTTTACTCTCTGGTATCATCTTAAGCACTTTCTCAGCCAATTGTTTAATAGTAAATTCGTCGGGGTTCCCGATGTTAACTGGCCCCACGAAGCCATCCTGGTTCATCATGCGCACCATGCCTTCGATTAGGTCGCCGACGTATTGAAAACTGCGGGTTTGCGAGCCATCACCATAGATAGTTATATTTTTGTTCTGCAAGGCCTGGACTATAAAGTTTGAGACCACCCGGCCGTCTTGCGGGTGCATATTGGGTCCGTAGGTATTGAAGATGCGGATAACTCGTATGTCGGTTTGAGCCTGCCGGTAATAGTCAAAGAATAGCGTTTCGGCACAGCGCTTGCCCTCATCGTAACAAGACCGCGGGCCGATCGGATTGACCCGTCCCCAGTAACTTTCAGGCTGCGGGTGGACGTCCGGATCGCCGTAGACTTCGCTAGTCGAGGCTTGCAGTACGCGAGCCTTTAGGCGCTTGGCCAGGCCCAGCACGTTGATGGCGCCGTGGACGCTGGTTTTAGTGGTCTGGATGGGGTCAAATTGGTAATGAACCGGCGAGGCCGGGCAAGCCAGGTTATATATCTGGTCTACCTCGACATAGAGCGGCGCGGTTACGTCATGCCTTAGTAGCTCGAAGTTTTTGTGATCGAGCAGTCCGTGAATGTTTTGACGGCGACCGGTGAAGAAGTTATCAACACACAGCACTTCGTGGCCTTCATCGAGCAAGCGGGCGCACAAGTGCGAGCCAATAAAACCAGCGCCACCGGTTACCATAATTCGTTTGCTCATTTTTTGCCTCCTTTAGATGTTATTGGGCGACCGATGCTTTCGTAGTGAAAGCCTTGTTTTCGCATCTCTTCTGGATCGTATAGGTTCCGACCGTCGAATATAACAGGTTGTTTTAGCTCTTTTTTGACGCGGGCGAAATCCGGCGCCCGAAAAGCCGCCCACTCGGTGGCAATTAACAGAGCGTCGGCACCGGCCAGCGCCGCGAATTCGTGATTAACTAGTTGGAGCCCGGTTTTGTCCCGGTATTGCCTGCGGACGTTTTCGACCGCCTGGGGGTCAAAAGCCGTAACAGTGGCGCCGGCAGCCAGCAAGTCGTCTATTAAATACATCGCCGGGGCTTCGCGGATGTCGTCGGTGTCCGGTTTGAAAGCCAGGCCCCACAGAGCAAACTTCTTGCCTTTCAGCTTACCCTCGTAGTGGTTTTTTATCCGCTCAAATAGCAGGCGTTTTTGACTTTCGTTCACATCAGTAACAGATTGCAAGATTTTAAAATCGTAATCGTGGTCAGCAGCAGTTTTTTGTAAGGCCCGGACATCTTTAGGGAAACAACTGCCGCCATAACCGATGCCCGGAAACAGAAAACGCTTGCCTATGCGGTCGTCCGCGCCAATACCCAAGCGCACCGCGTCTACGTCGGCACCGGTTAGGTCGCAAAGGTTGGCGATTTCATTCATGAAACTAATCTTGGCTGCTAAAAAAGCGTTGGCTGCATATTTGGTCATTTCGGCCGATCGCTCGTCCATGAATAAAACCGGGCTGCCTTGCCGTACGAACGGCGCGTATAGCTCCCTCATACGCTTGCGAGCCTGGGACGAACTGGTGCCAATAACCACCCGGTCGGGCTTCATAAAGTCCTCCACAGCAAAGCCTTCGCGCAAAAATTCCGGGTTGGACACTACGTCGAAGTCTGTTTTGGCATGCTTGGCGATGGCCGCTCTGACCTGCTCGGCGGTACCGACCGGTACGGTGCTTTTATCTATCACCACGGCGTAGTGTTTGAGCAGTTTGCCTAGATCGTCGGCTACGCCCAAGATATAAGATAGATCGGCTGAGCCATCACCGTTGGGCGGTGTGGGAAGAGCCAAGAATATAACGTCAGCGTCAGCAACCGTGGCCAGATCAGTAGTAAATGATAGCCGTTCTTCTTGGATATTGCGATGGAATAGCTCCTCCAGCCCGGGTTCGTAAATCGGTACTTCACCGCCCTGCATACTGGCAATCTTGGCTTTATCTATATCGACGCACGTCACAAAGTTGCCGGTTTCGGCAAAGCACGTGCCAGTTACCAAGCCCACATAGCCTGTTCCTACTACAGCTATCTTCATTACCGCCTATTCTACCACTTATCTGATAAATTGACCGCGAGAGGGGTTATCTTTATACTTGTGCAGAGAATATAACTCAGGGGTTTTATGAAAACAGCACTCGTTACGGGATCGGGCGGCTTAATTGGTTCGGAAGCCGCCAAATTTTTCGCGGAAAAAGGTTTTAACATCATCGGCGTGGACAATGACATGCGCAGTTACTTTTTTGGCAAAGACGCCAGTACTGACTGGAACCGTCAAAAGGTCGAGAAACAGCTGGGGGGCAAATACACCCACTACAAAGCTGACATCCGCGACAACGACGCCATCGAAAAAATCTTCAAAAAGCACAAGTTCGACATAATCATCCACACCGCCGCTCAGCCATCGCACGACTGGGCCGCTAAGGAGCCTTTCACCGACTTTACGGTCAACGCCAACGGCACGCTGGTAATGCTGGAAAACATGCGCCAGCACTGCCCAGAAGCGGTTTTCATCTTCACTTCGACTAACAAAGTCTACGGTGACACGCCTAACCGTCTGCCGCTGATTGAGCTGGAAAAACGCTGGGAACTGCCCAAAGATCACAAGTTTTACAAAGGCATCGACGAATCGATGAGTATTGACGACACCAAGCACTCTATCTTTGGCGCTTCGAAGGTCGCCGCTGATGTAATGGTGCAGGAGTACGGTAAATACTTCGGTTTCAAAACGGCCGTGTTCCGCGGCGGCTGCCTGACAGGCCCATCGCACTCCGGCGCAGAACTGCACGGCTTCCTGGCCTACCTCATAAAATGCATTAATAGTGGCAAAAAGTACACGATTTTCGGTTACAAAGGCAAACAGGTGCGCGACAACATTCACTCCCACGACTTGGTAAACGCCTTTTACCACTTCTATCAAAAGCCGCGTTCCGGCGAGGTCTACAATATGGGCGGCGCCCGCAATTCCAACATTTCTATGCTGGAAGCTATCGACGCCATCGAAAAACTACTTGGTAAAAAAGCCAATTATGAGTTGTCCAAAGAAAACCGTATCGGCGATCACATCTGGTACATTTCCGATGTCGGCAAGTTCAAGAAGCACTATCCGAAATGGGATTTTGAGTACGATATTGATGACATCCTTAAGGAAATGTGCGCGGCGGTACAAAAGTAAGTATGGATTATAAAAATATCCTTATTACCGGCGGGGCGGGCTTCGTAGGTTCTAACCTGGCGCTTAAACTTAAAAAAGATTACCCGGAACTTAATATCACGGTGCTAGATAACCTAAAGCGCCGCGGCTCGGAGCTGTCGCTGAAGCGCCTGAAGGCCGCTAATATTGAATTCATACACGGCGACATCCGCAACCGTGAAGACCTGGTGTTTGAAAAGGTTGACCTGCTATTGGAATGTTCGGCTGAGCCTTCGGTGATGGCCGGCATTAATTCCTCGCCGGATTACCTGATGAACACCAACCTGGTCGGTACGTTGAACTGTTTGGAAGTAGCCCGCGCCCACAATGCCGACAGCTTGTTCCTATCGACCAGCCGCGTCTACCCTATTAGCTACATCAACGAGCTGAAGTACAAAGAAGCGCCTACCCGCTTTGATATCCTGGACGGCCAGTCCACGCCTGGCGCCTCGTCCAAAGGCATTGCCGAAAACTTCCCTCTCGATAAAGCAAGATCGCTATACGGCACTACTAAGCTGGCCTCCGAAATGGTAGTTGCCGAATACGTCGACACCTACGGCATGAAAGCCATCGTTGACCGCTGCGGCGTCATTACCGGACCGTGGCAAATGGGCAAAATCGACCAAGGCGTTTTAGTGCTTTGGGTGGCCAAGCACTATTTCAAACAACCGCTAAGCTACATCGGCTAC
>CAYRVE010000014.1:0-8671 GCA_964427685.1 uncultured Candidatus Saccharibacteria bacterium
GGTTATCAACTTCTACCGTAGCAACCGGACATATGAAAGGCAGGAAGCCCTGAAGGGCGTATCTTTCGATGTTAAAAAAGGCGAATTCTTTGGCATAGTTGGCCGCAACGGCAGCGGCAAAAGCACATTGCTAAAAATGCTAGCCGGGATTTACTCGCCTAGCCAAGGCAACATAACTGTCAACGGCAAGCTAACACCTTTCATTGAACTGGGCGTGGGATTTAGCCCGGAACTGACTGGTCGCGAGAACGTCTATCTGAACGGCGCGCTGCTGGGGTTTAGCCGCAAAGAGATGAAGAAAATGTACCGCGATATCGTTGATTTTGCCGAATTGCGCAAATTCATGGATCAAAAACTGAAAAACTATTCCTCCGGCATGCAGGTGCGCTTGGCTTTTTCGATTGCCATCCGCGCCAAAAGCGACATATTGGTGCTGGACGAAGTTCTCGCCGTAGGAGACGAACGATTCCAAGACAAATGTCTCAGCATCTTTGAGCAGCTCAAAAAAGAGGGCAGAACCATTATTCTTGTAACGCATGACATGAGCTCAGTCAGACGGTTCTGCGACAGAGCCGCTGTAATTCACGACGGTAAACTCATTTATGATGGATCTCCGCTTGACGCGGCCAATGAATACATCAAGCTAAACCTCCCTGAATCGGCAATTACGGAAAAAAACGCCAGAGAAAAGGGCAGCAATATACAGATTAATATCGCCAAGGTTAATGGCAGTAAAAGCGATGAAGCAATATTCTCGACCGGCGACAAAGTGACGTTTAATATACGCTGGAAGGCTAACAAGGCCGCCAAAAATGTAGGTGTTGCGATATTCACCGAATCCGGGCAGTATGTCTTCGGCACCAACACGGATGTTGATAAAGTCAAAGTTAAGGGCAACGAACTTAACTATGAGCTTGACGTGAATCTTGGTGACGGCAACTACTATACACAGGTCGGTGTTTTTGGAGAAACGGACAGCGAAAAGATTTATTATCTAGAGGAAGGCTTGCGATTCAGGGTTGTAAATAGCAACAAATGGGGCGGCCTCACCAATTTACAGCATGGCTGGAGCAAGAGAAGTGTCTAATTACACTGGCAACCAGTACACCGAGGACAAAAATAACGCCTGGTACATGGTTTTTAACCTCATAAAAGACAAAGAAAAAATACTCGATATCGGTTGTAGCAGCGGTAATCTAGGCGCCGAGCTGGTAAAACGCAAGAAATGTGTAGTTGACGGAATAGATATTGACGCCAAAGATGTTGAGCTAGCCAAGAAAAAGTTAAGGAATGCTTACGTTGTTGATATCGAAAGAGACGAATTTACCATGCTGGATAAACAATATGATGCCGTGTTGATGATGGATGTTATCGAGCACCTCATCGATCCCGTGGCAGCCCTCAAGAAAATTGGCAAGCTTCTTAAGCCCAAAGGACGATTAATTTTTTCTGTGCCGAATATGGCGCATGTCTCTGTCCGGCTTGATCTGCTTCTGGGAGAATTCCAATACCGCCAGGTAGGCTTGCTAGACCATACACACCTGCACTTTTATACCGAGGAAACTTTACTTAAAGTGTTAAAAAGCGCCGGATTTTCTGCTAAGCAGGCAGAAAGCAGCACTATGGACTACTCCGAAAAGCTATTAAAACTAAAGCTTGGTGAAGCAGGCTTAAAACCCACGCCAGAGTTTATAAAGAAATTGGCTGACACGAAGGGTAATATATACCAGTTTGTCGGTGTGGCCACGCAAGCTGCTTCCACCGCAAAGCCGCTAAAGTTTCCAGCAGCCAACCCGCACGAAGTACATTTCAAACAAATTGAATCCCACTACGACCAAATAATATCGCAGCTTAAAGAAGAACTTGTACTAAAAGACCAGCACATTGCTAATATCCAAGCCGAGCTCAGTAACATACGTAGCTCCAAGACCTATAAACTTACCCAAAAAGCCACCAGTGCCCGTAAAAAGATAAGCAGTCGCGCTACAGGGAAAAAGAGCTAGTTCAAGATGAGGAACCTCATAAATAAACTATTGCCGAAAGGAAGCCGCCGAAGGTTCTATGCCGCCAAGCTAATGCGCAAAATCGGCATCCTCCGGCCCGAAGCCATTAAATACTACGAATACGTTACCGCACTGGAAAGGGCACAAATTCCCTTGTACCCGGAACCATTCAAGGAAGACATAAAGTTTTCCATAATCATCCCGGCATATAACACCCCTGATAAGTATCTCCAGCCACTCATTAAGTCGATACTCTTTCAAACCTATAGGAACTGGCAGCTGATTATGGTCAACGCCTCAGACGACGAGTCTTCCCGCCGCATATCACGGCTAGCTGAGACGGACGAAAGAATAAAAGTCGTTAACGTTAAAAATAAAGGCATTTCAGCAAACACCAATGCCGGTATTGAGCATGCAAAAGGAGAGTATATTATTTTTGCAGACCATGACGATTTGCTTGACCACCAGGCTCTTAATGAAGTTCGGAAGGCCATCGCTGCAAATCCCGAAGCAGGTTTGATTTACACCGACGAGGATAAGGTTAGCGAAGACGGTAAACAATTTTCCGCGCCACACTTTAAACCCGACTGGTCGCCCGACCTAATGAATTGCGTCAACTACATAACGCATCTGGTAGCTGTTAAAAAGTCCATCGTCGATAAAGTTGGTCCGCTCGATTCAGAGAAAGACGGCGCCCAGGACTATGACTTTTTACTGCGTGTTATTGACTCAGGCACCGCTATCGTACACGTTCCAAAAGTCCTATACCATTGGCGAAAAGCGGATAATTCTACAGCTCAGAGCTTTGATTTCAAGCCTGAAGCGGCCCAAGCAGGCGTCTCGTCGCTCCGCGAGCACCTAGAACGCCAAGGTGTCAAAGGCGCCGTAGTAGAAAACCGTGAAAAACGACCCGGTTTTTACAAGGTTATCTATAAACCGGCCGAAGAAATAACAATTATAATAGCACCCTTTGCCTCGCCAAGGATCTTGAAACAGTATGTCGAGCGTTTCGTAACCAGGGCACCGTTCGCAGAGACACGTACCCGGCTCATCCTGCCATCTTCATTTAAACTGGACTCGGCGTTAAAGAAATATACGGACCCGATTGAAATAGTTCATATCGCGTCACAAAGCGAGGCCGGCTACATAAAAGCCAGTCTTGAAAAGGCAACTGAAAACGTATTGATCATAAATAAACTTATTATGCCTAAAACCGGACGTTGGCTAAATGATTTATCCGGAGTTATATCGGTAAATCGAATTGCCGCCGCCGCGCCAATAATAGTTAACGACACGAATGCCGTGTCTGATAGCGGCTACGTGTACGAAGGCGAGGACTTGACCAAGCTGTTTAAAGGCATGTCTTTTACCCGTGAAGCTACCTTCTTCGGGAATCCTGAGTGGTGCAGAGAGGTTAACGGGCTAACTGGCAGTATCGCGTTGCTAAGAAAAAGCGATTTCTCGCAGTTTATTGGAAAGCACGAAGGCATAAAGAATTTGGCGGATATGATCAAACAATTTAGCATTCAAAAAGCCAAAAGCGGCAAAGACATCTGTATTTGGTCAAACGTCATATTTAACGACTTAACGATAACTGCTCCTCGCCAAAACACAGAGCCGAGAGAGAAATTCAACAACTCACTAGTATCTTACGGAGACAACTTCCATATAGTAAGCGACGAAGAGGCAATTACTAACAGGCTGGCACTGGTTCCGGTTGAGGATGAAAATTATGAGTAAACCGCCAGAAAAAAACCAGGGTGCCGTGGCCTATGTAGTGGTTTGCTGGAACAACAAAGACCTGATTGACGAGTGCATCGAATCTATTAACCAACAAACATATCCCAACAAAAAAATAATCTTAGTTGATAACGCTTCGGCTGACGATACTGTTCAATATGTCGGCACCAAATACCCTGACGTAAAAGTTCTGCCACAAAAGAAAAACTACGGCTTTGCTAAAGGCAATAACATAGGCATAAAAGAAGCTTTGAGGAGTCCAGACGTTAAACATGTCGTATTGCTTAACACCGATGCCACATTAAAAGAAGATTGGACGATGACAGTAGCCAGCTTTGCGGAATCAAAACCGAAAGCCGCTACGCTCCAGACCATCACGCTGGATTATTATGACCACGACATCATAGATTCCACGCACATATACATATCGCGGACCGGCCAAGGTATACAGGGCTCCTACAGGCGGTCGACATCCGATGGCCTTGACGTACCGGCGCTGAAAACATTTGGCTGTAATGCCGCCGCCATGCTTATAACCAGGAAGTTTATTGAAGCCCAGCCGTTCCGGAACTTTTTTGACGAAGGCATGTTCATGTATCTGGAAGACGTTGATGTAGCCGCCCGCGCTACCGTAATGGGCTGGGATAACTATGTAGTGCCTGGCAGCCGAGCTTATCATATGGGTTCAGCCAGCTCTGGCAAGAACCCCGGTTTTTCCTTGTACATGACGTATCGCAACAACAGCAGAGTATTGCTGGTAAACTTACCTTTCTTCATGTTCCTTAAAATAATGCCGAAAGTTATCAGAGGCGACGGAGCAACCGTAAAAACCATGCGCAAACGTGGTAAAGATCAAGCTGCTCAAAAAATTATTCACGGCCGACTAAATGGGCTACTCCGCCTATCACTAGCGCTACCGCGCTTCATCAGAATGAGATTTGCCAAAAAAATAACCTACAAAGAACTCTGGCAGATTATGGACAAAGGTTTCTGACCAGAACTAAGGCGCGCTAAACGAAATTCCGTTAACGTTCCACCCAGCACCAACAAGTCCGTCCCGTTCGCTAGTTGAGCCAGTGTACAAGAAGTTACCAGAAGAATTAGATAGCCTGTATATATCAGTCAAACTACCATCATTAGTACCGTAGGTGTAAAACGCTGGGCCTTCATCAATCCAGCCTGCTCGATATGCGCTTATTCTCTCGTTAATGCTGGTAGTTAGTAAGTAGCTTCTTGGGCCGGCAAGCCGGTATATCGGTACGTCTATTGCGTTAAACATAACTATGGCATTAAAGCTGACGCCATTATAGTTAAAACCGCTGGTTTGAACAGCGTTATCCCGATCGGTGGCGGAAATTGTGTAAAGGAATGAACCTTTGGAGTTAGAAAGCCGATATACGGGTGACACACTATTGCCCTGGTTCTCATTAACATAGAAGCTTATACCGTTTAAGTGATAGCCTTGTCGTTGCGTAAAGTAATCTCTTTCTGCAGCGGAAACAGTGTAAAAGAAATGCCCGGAGTTGTCAGAAAGACGATACACTGGTCTCGTACTAGGGTCTGAGGGGTCGGCTCCGTAAAATGCTACGCCATTCCACGCGAATCCTGAGTGATCGCGTTCATCTGCCGAAGCGGTGTACAGGTAATTACCGTTACTCGATAATCTATAAATCGGAATACTTGTACTTGTGGTGTTTGGTATGAACATCTGTCCATCCCACAAGTAGCCGCCCGTGATAGCGCCGCAAGCTTCCGAAGTGCTCTGCGTAAGGAACTCGCCGCCATCAGGTTTAGTAAGTCGCATAACGCCATTATTAGAGTTACTTACGCGGCCGCAATTACTTATAGGAGATCCGAACCAGCCCGTGAATATATTTACGAAGTTCTGATTACCGGAGAAGTGTGGCGTGTACCAGTACAAGGCGGCTGTTGCGCCGCTGTCCATGTGAACACTCGAGCCGTCGATAGTGGTGTAACCATCATAGAAAGCCACGGAGCCGCCGTTAACCCGGGCACGATTGCCTTGGGTCATAGGCCCGCCATATGTAGTTGGCGGATCATCAGAGTTGTCCCAGTGGTCGCCACCCTGCGGGAAATTATTGAGCTGTACGTTCCAGCCCGTATTGCCTAGTGAGCGCTGCTGACCAAACTTAAATAACCAGGCAGCATGGATAATCTGCTTGCTAAAGCCGCTCATAGTAGCCGGGTTGGTGGGACAACTGCCACTATCCGGACAGCCGTAACCCATCGCTGTATTTATATAAGTACAATGATACGATGCGTCACCCGTTACGACTGACGACTCTTTTTGCAGTGTTGCTATCAAAACCTGGGGATTAAGCCCATAGGCTTGCGCGGCGTCATAAATAACCTGGCCACCAGATACATTACCGCCGTATGTATAACCCGCTGACGGGTTGTAGCCAGTTGGATCGGGAGAAGAGAAGCCATTGTTGGGGCTGATACAGCTGCTGGGGAATTGGTTGAGGAAGCTATTTATCGAGGATATGCTCATACTACCCGTATTGTTAAAGGTAGCATCGTCAGTAATAAGGTTATGGCTAAAATCAGCATGTGCGGCTGGCATAAATCCAAACATAGAAATACCAACTACTGAAATTGCTAGTAAAATGTTTGTCAGTCTCTTTATCATTATTGTACCTCTAGCTGTGTTGGGTCAGCTGCTGTTTTAGTCTGCCCATTTAATTTTACCACTGCAGTGATATGCCAGCTACCCGGTGCTAAAGTGCCCCCGTTGATATTCCAAGACCAGTACGTTGTACAATTGGCGTCGGCTACTTCAGCCCCGAGGCTTTTGGTTATGCCGCTAGCATTCGTGAACTGTATGTCGCAAGTAGCGCCCGGAGTCGTGTTACATACTGACTGCTCTGCGGTCGGCGAGCCGTTTTGCCCAGGCCTATGGTTACTGACAAAAGTGCCAAAAGGAGGCTCTAAAATAGCCGAAGTGGCTGACGTTGAGCCCTGGAGTTTCGTGCTGTCTGCAGTCGGCGAGGTATTGGCTTGGCCGGTGGTCGCTTTTTGGCTCTTAGTGCCCGACCCCCCCGTACTTTTGGTTTTTTTGCTAGTTGGGATAGTGCCGCTCTTACTTTGAGCCCTGTGGACATTATGTGAATGCCAAGCCATTAGTAAACCACCAACTAATAAAACAACTATAAGCGCGACAAGCGCGCGGCGAAAGTTTTTATTACTAACTATTTTATGCATATTTTTATTCTATCTACCTCATGCAAGTATACAATAGAAATTAACTTATAACAAAGAAAAATTTAATCATTATTATGCGAAAAGTCGGCCAGTTTAATAAAATTTTTGCTATGATGGGGCTAGCATGAAAATGACCAATAAAAAATGGTGGCTCTTGCTGGCCGCTCCTTTTGTACTGACAGCCTGTCTAATACTTTTCTGCCTTATCCACTACGGGGTTAATACCCCGTTTTGGGACGAATGGGAGATGACATCGATTTTCCAGGCGGCTGACCACCATAACCTGACTTTTGCTGATTTGTGGGCACAGCACAATGAGCATAGGATTTTCTTCCCTAACATCGTTCTCACAGTTAATGCATATCTGACTCACTGGAATGTAAAAGAAGAGCTTTTGATCAACTTCGCGTTTTCGCTCGTTACCGCCTTAATGTTGTACCTCTTCGTGCTTTCCAAGATAAAGCAACGTTATTTGGCTGGAACGGCCGCCGTGCTTATTGCGGCGTGGTTCTTTTCGCCGGTGCAGTTTGAAAACTGGCTATGGGGTTGGCAGGTGGAGTGGTTCATGGCGGTGGCTGGCAACGTCACGGCAATTTATTTACTGGACCGGTACGCTAGTACCAAACGAAAGAGCAGACTGCTACTTGGCGGCGCTATAGCTAGTGCGGTCATAGCAACATTCTCTTTGGGAAGCGGCATATTAGTCTGGCCGGTAGGGCTTGGCATCCTGCTTCTATATAGACAAAGGCGGCGGCCTATTGTCACGTGGCTAGTAGCCGCGGTCTTGTCCACTAGCGCGTATTATTACAACTACCATAAGCCGCCAACAGATCCCTCAACGACTCTCTTCCTGCACCAGCCAAAAAATTTTGTCAAATATATACTGACATATTTCGGCAGACCAGTAAGCAGTGTGCCCGACCTATCAATGCTAATGGGTGCAATCTTTCTCTTGTTAGCTATCCCGCTGGTGTACATGGTGTGGCTGCGCCGCTCGAAGATAAGTAAGTTCGTACCTTGGCTAAGCTTGATGGTGCTTGCGCTATTGGCTGGATCTCTGACCGCGCTTTCAAGATTAGGGTTTGGTGTAGCGCAAGGTTCAGCCAGTCGCTATACAGCCTTTTCATTGCTGTATGTCATCGGCCTGACCGGCCTTATATGCGCCTTGCTAGATACTACCAAACTAAATCGTAGCAATGGGCTTTTTGTAGTGCTGGTGGCTTTAGCGGTGAGCACACCGCTATTGTTTTCTAGCTATAGCGACGGCAGAACTGGCTTTAAAATAGAATCAGCTAATACCAGAGTAATAAGCTCTTGCACTCACGTGCCCAACCCCACAGACGCGTGCTTATTACTAACCTACCCGCATGCAGATGTTGCTAGGCCCAGGCTTGAATATCTAAAGACGAAACATTGGGCAGGGTACTAATAGCCTACATGAACAAAAGGTACCTAAACCTTTTAATTATGACTAGTGCGTTAGTGCCAGTTGTATTTATAGTTCTATTGATAAGAAAATATGCAGTTAATGTGCCATTCGGTGATGACTGGGCAATGCCTAAATTATTTTATAGTATTGGGCATGGTGGTCTGCATTTTGCCGATTTATGGCGCCAGCATAACGAGCACCGGATATTCTTCCCGAACGTAACCATGCTCATAGTCGCTTACTTAACTCATTGGAATATAAAGGTACAGATTTG
>CAYRVE010000015.1:0-8467 GCA_964427685.1 uncultured Candidatus Saccharibacteria bacterium
CCGCCGAAATACTAAAGCGGCGCGGCTTTAGCAATTTTTATGTTGAGGCTGGCGGCGATATCCAAACCAGCGGTCTCAACAACCGCGGTGAGCCGTGGACAGTCGGCATCAGGAGCCCGCTGAACCGCGAAGAAATTATCAAAATCGTCCGGCTTAGCGGCCAGGCTATCGCCACGTCCGGCACTGCCGTTCGCGGCCAGCATATATATAATCCCCACATCTCCGGCCAGCCGCCTAGCGGGGTGCTCTCCATAAGCGTAGTCGGTCCAAACATTTACGATGCTGATCGCTTCGCTACGGCTGCCTTTGCCATGGGCGAAAAGGGGATTGGCTTTATAGAAGCCCTGCCAGACTATGAGGCCTACATGGTGGACACTGACCAAACCGCCGCTTTGACCAGGGGCTTTGCTAACTACCAGCGCGAGGCAACTTATGCTTGAGTCCGTTGACTACCTGCTGGACCGTCTAACCATGTACCGGCTGGTGTTTTACTATTTGTTAGTGCTGGTGGCTGCGGCTACCGTGTTTAGCTGGTTCAACGTGCTGCACTTCAGTGCGCTGCATGTAGTCGCCTCGGCGGCCTACATATTTGTTGTCTGCTGGATGACCAACAAAATATTTGCCTGGGGCTTTGACGTACCGGCTAATATAGAATCAACCTATATTACGGCGCTTATTTTGGCGCTGATTATCACGCCCTTACATGTTCCGCACGATCTGCTATTCTTAACGGCCGCCTCAGGTCTGGCCATATCGTCAAAGTATATTCTGACTATTCGCGGCCGGCATATCTTTAACCCGGCGGCGCTAGCTGTTGCTCTGACGGCGTTAGGCGCTCATCAGACAGCCAGCTGGTGGGTCGGGACTTCGGCCATGGCGCCGCTGGTGTTGACTGGTGGTCTGCTGGTGGTTCGTAAGCTACGTTGCTCCGGTATGGTGGCCAGCTTTTTAGCGGCGGCTATTGTCTCGACCGCCGCGCTTAATCTCATGCATCACGCCAGTCTCACAGCTAATTTGAAAAGTACGCTATTGCACTCGTCTTTACTATTTCTGGCCTTCGTGATGTTGACTGAGCCGCGGACTTCGCCGTCAACTACTAAGCGGAAAATTATTTATGGCGCTTTGGTAGGCTTGCTGTTTCCGCCGCAAATGCATCTTGGTTCGTTGTACTCCACACCGGAACTGGCGCTATTGGCTGGCAATGTCTTCGCCTATTTGGTGACAACTTCACCGAACTTGCTACCAAGATTTAATAGCAGGGAAATAACCGCGCCGGACTCGTTGGATTTCGTGTTTACGCCTGACCGGCCGGTGCAGTACCAGCCCGGCCAGTACATGGAATGGACCTTGCCCCATCAGAACACCGATAGCCGGGGTAACCGCCGCTATTTTACACTGGCTTCCTCGCCGACCGAAAAAGACCTGAGGATTGGCGTAAAATTTTATGATAAAGGCAGTTCGTTTAAACGGGCCATGATTAATTTGGACCACGCCGTGCCTATCTCAGCGGGCCATTTGGGCGGCGACTTTGTCCTGCCATCAGACCAGTCCCAAAAGCTGGCCTTCATAGCCGGCGGCATTGGCGTTACGCCGTTCCGCAGTATGGTAAAGTACCTTGTCGACAAAGACCAGCGGCGCGACATAACACTGTTATATTCAGAGAAAAACCCGCGACAGTTCGCTTATCGCAGTGTCTTCAGGCAAGCCCGCCACCAGCTTGGCATCAAAACATTGTACACTTTGAGCGAACCGTCAGCCGTCCCAGGCGATTGGAGCGGAGAAACCGGACGGATTTCCGCCGCGCTAATTAAAAAAACTATACCCGACTACCGGGAGCGTACTTTTTACGTTGCCGGCCCGCAGCCAATGGTCAAAAGAGTAAAACGCAGCCTGCTCACTCTCGGCGTGCCGCATCGCCAAATTAAGACTGATTTTTTCCCTGGCTACGCCTGAGCCAAAGACTCAGGTATAATACACAACATGGTCGCACTATCCGACGTGCCGTTTAACTCTTTTGTCTGGCTAACAGGCTCGATAGCTTGCTTTATGCTCTTTTATCGAAGTTATGCCAGTTACCGCGGTTCCAAGAACGAACTTTCCAAGTACCTTGCCTGGTTCGGCATTTTAATGGGCATTGGCCAGTTATTTTTGGCGGTGCCATCCTTCTGCACGCTTGATACTGATACTTTGCGCCTGACTTATTTAATGGGTGAGTTCTTGATTTATTGCAGCGCTATCGCCCAAGCCGCTGTCTTATGGTGCTTGATCTTACGTTCCCGCGTGCCAATTTATGCCGCTACTGTCCCGACCGCGTTGATAGGCCTGGTCTCTTGGCTCTATGCCATACCGCGGTCTACTTTGGAGATTTCCAATAACTTTATTAATTACCGCGACCCGACGTTTTCAACTATTGTGATCGGCCTGGTTTTAATGGGATTGTTTATTCCGGTAGGCATCTACTTTTTGCGTTCGGCCAGCCAGCAAACCCATACTAAAGCTATCTTGACCTCACTGACTTTGGGCGTGGTTTACATAGGGATCGGCTTCTTTACCGGCGGCATTGAACTGATAGCCGGGCAAGTTATTACGCCGGCCTCGGCTATTGCCGACCTGGCATTCTTTATTGTCATGACATCCATACTGCTGTGGCCGCGCCGCGCCACCGTTAAAGTCCCAAATACCAATTAGCCAAAACTTACGGCTTGACTCCCCTGCCCGCCCGTAGTATCATTCAACCAAATGGTTGAATATTCATTACAACTAGACTCGGTTTTCGGCTCTCTGGCCGATTCGACCCGCCGCGACATCTTGCGCCGGGTTGCCCGCTCTGAACTGTCAGTCAGCGAAATTGCTCATTCGTACGATATATCACTGGCCGCGGTCTCCAAACATCTTAAGATATTGGAGCAGGCCAAGCTGGTCATCAAACGCCGCCGGGGAAAACAGCAGTTGGTACAAGCCGCGCCAAAAACTCTGACTGACGCCGAAAAGTACCTTGAGCAGTACCACCAAACGTAGGAGCAGCGGCTCGATTCATCAGAAGAATACTTAAAAGAGAAGCAAAAATAATGTCCAATAAACCCAAACTGCTAAACTGGGGTTATGAAACCGCTGGCGACGATACGTACTTTTGCTAATCGCCATCCGTTAGTCGGGCCAGCCCTTTGGATACTTTCCGTACAATACTTCGCCGTCCAAATCGTGGTGGCCCAAGCTTGGGCGGCTAGTTATAGCTGGCGGCTCAACACTATTAGCGATCTTGGCAATACCACGTGCGGTACGTATGGCGGGCGGTATGTTTGTTCGCCTTCGCATGCATTGATGAACGTTTCGTTGACAGTACTGGGCATTACCATGATCTTGGGTTCTTTGCTGATATACCAGCAATATAAAGACGGTCGTGGCTCGCTAGCTGGCTTTAGCTGTATGGCGATATCTGGCTTGGGAAGCTTGCTGGTCGGGTTGTCCCCAGAGAATAGTATTTCGGCTCTGCACATAGCTGGCGCAACCTGGTCATTTTTTGTCGGTAATGTAGGCTTGGTGGTTCTATCTTTAGCATTATCAATTTCCAGGAGTTTGCGGATCTATACTTTTCTGTCGGGCGCGCTGGCACTGGTGGCGCTTGGCCTGTTTGTAAGTCATAGCTATTTGGGCTTGGGTGAGGGCGGCATGGAACGCATTGTGGCTTATCCGCAAACGGTTTGGCTGATTGTTTTTGGTATTTATACTTACAGCCATCAGGCGTCAAAGCGCTATAATAAAGCTATAAAGTAAGGAGAATTTATGAGCGATATCAAGCTAGACGTTTATTTATACTTTAAGGGTGAGTGCCGCGAGGCTATGGAATTTTATAAAAGTGTTTTTGGCGGCGACCTGACGGTGCAAACCTATGCCGATGTGCCGGACATGCCCAATGAAGTCAGTAAAAAAGACTGGCTAATGCATGCCCGCTTAGAAGGCGGCGATATCAAGCTGATGGGTAGCGATACCGACAAGGCCAGCCCGGAGGCGGCCAAGATTGATCTGTCGCTGGGCGGCACCGACGAAGAAAAAATGCGCGAAGTCTTCGACAAATTGAGCGAAGGCGGCAAGGTTAACATGCCGCTCAAAAAAGAATTCTGGGGCGATATCTTTGGCTCGCTGACTGACAAGTACGGCATCAACTGGATGATGAACATCGGCGACAGCCAGAGTCAGAACTAAAGCTAAAACTCTAAGGCCGCAGAGTACCTGCGAAGACTTGCCAGGCTAGCAGTGATTTAGCTACCAGGCTGAGGATTATGTAGGCGCGCTCGCCGTAGAGATAGTCTTTCCAGGGGCCGATTTTTTTGTATTGCAGAATCATGTTGATGGCGAAACAGCTGAAGAAAACGAAGATAGACACGAATATCCAATACACAAAGGCTGGCGCTCGGCTGCCGTTGTGCGCGCCAAGCCACATATAAAAGGCCACAACTACCCAAGGCGCCAGACCGGCCCGGGTACCAATAGCAAAACTAAGCCAACTGGTCTTTTGGGTGGTTTGGTTGTGCACTTCCATCATGAGGCCCATCAGGTTCATAGTGGACACAAGTAAGAAGATCATGAACAGGCTAGCGGCGTCGTAGATGCCAACCAAAAGCCCGATGGCTATCATCATGATACTGGCCGACAAAGCATATTCAATCCAGCGGGCCTTGTTGATGCCGTGTTTCAGGTTGCGGACGTACCACTTGTTGCAGACGGTGGCGACTATCAGGTGTGCCACAGCCGACAGAAAGAAAAAAGCAGCTATCAACCAGGGTAGCTGGATGTGGAAGAGGGTGGTGGAAGCCGGATCAAGCTGCTGAGTCGATTTATTAAAAGCCAGGTAACTGCCGGTGATTGGCACGGCGAAGCTCTTGCTGATAAGAACGATGATAACACCTTGTACGAAATGCAGTCCGCCCGCGATAAGATTGAACTTGCGCAGAGATTTGTAGGTGATGCGTTTGGTCATGCGTGAAACCCCTACATCGGGCTGATGATAGGCGATTGTTTAATAAAACTATGCTGCCCCAAGACTTCCAATATGGCGCCGGCGACTTCTTCACGGCTGACGTAGCCCTTGGTTGGTCCATGTTCGGTTAAGCGGAATGGCTTTGGCGACACGTTTTGTAGTTTTAGGACGCGGATGACGGTCCAGTCCAGGTCGCTTTCCTGTAGGACTTTTACGTGATTCCGGCCGTCTTTAAGCCGCGCTGGGTCGACCAGCCGGACGCCAAAAGTTAACACTCGATCAACCAGAGTTATCTTGTCATCTGGAAAACGCACGCCGGTGCCGGTCAGGCTGACCAGCCGCTTGAGTCCCAACTCGTCCATGACTGCCACTGCTTTTTGCATGGCTTTAGTTTGCACCTCCGGCAATGAGTCTTTAGTGTGGCCGATTAAACTGACCACGGCGTCTTGGTCGGTAAACAGTTTGCGCAAGTCGTCCGGTTGGGTGGCGTCGCAATGAATAAGCGTTAGGCGATCGTGCTCAGGCAGGTAGCCATGGCCTAAAACGCCGCCGCGCACCTCGTGTCCCTCGGCCAGCGCCCGCTCTACAAAAACCTGCCCGGATCGCCCGTTGGCTGCTATGACAGCTATCTTCATATGCTAAGCATAAACAGAACACAGCCCAAAAACTAGTGTGATTATACTCACAGTCAGCCAGATTAAGTGCTAAGCGCTAAGGTTGTGCTTGTCGTAAATCTTGTAAATAATTGCGGTCATGACGGCGACCCTGAAGATACATGGCTAGGGTGGAGGGACTCGAACCCCCGATCACGGGACCAGAACCCGTTGCCTTACCACTTGGCTACACCCTAATACAGGGGTTGATTATAGCTAAAATTACCGGCTTTGAACAGAGTCTTGCATTATGTTAAATCAGGTGATATAATACTTATTCATGAATGTCAGCGAGGTGGAGATTGCCCACCGTGTTCAACAATTCGGCGCCGAAAAGCCTTTGCTACGCAAAATTGTCGGATCAGATATTACACGTAAAGCTTATCGTTTGGCGCAATCCTCACTAAGGTGTTACCGCGACCTGACTGTGCCAACCGGCCGGTTTGAGTGGGACTCCACAGAAGAATTGGCTGGCGAAGCTATTCGGCGCGGCGCCATGCAGAAACACTCTGAATTTACTGGCTTGCTTGATATGTTAAACAAACAGCAGCCCAGTAATGTCCTTGAAGTCGGCACGGCGGGTGGCGGCACATTCTTTGCTCTAGCACATATCGCCGTAGATCATGCTCGGCTGTCCAGCGTTGATTTGCCAGGGGGCGATTTCGGCGGCGGCTACACGCCCCGCGGCAAAAAGCGGATAGGATCATATGTCTTACCAACCCAGCAGCTTAATCTATTGCAAGCTGATTCCCACGACCCAGATACACATGCCAGGGTAGTGGACTTGCTAGAAGATGAGCCTCTTGATTTCTTAATGATTGACGGCGATCACTCGCGTGAAGGTGTTCGGCAAGACTGGGAAATGTACGCACCACTAGTTCGTTATGGCGGTATGGTGGCTTTCCATGATGTCGCTCCGCATGAAGCCGATCCAAGATGCCAAGTTTCCGGACTCTGGCAAGACATTAAGGGTTCGCACAACACCCTCGAATTGATTGAGCCTCCTACTGCTGACGGTGCTGGGCAGTGGGGTGGTATAGGCGTAGTATTTGTAGAATAATTGTAGACACGTGCTACAATAAAATTGTTAACAATTTGAATATAAAGAGTGCGGCGAGAGAACTAGCTCGTTGACCCGCCAGCAACCTGTCTACTTTGTCGATGTTGGTGCTCCATCTAGCCCGCCGTTTTGGACGGGGAAGATATGCTACCACCGCATCCTTTCTTGCTGAACCGGCAGAAAGGATTTTTTAATGCCAAAACAAGTAACTAGGTTTGCCAGCGAATCGGTCTGCGCCGGACATCCTGATAAAATTGCCGACCAAATTATCGACGCCATTGTCGACGCTGTACTGGCGCAAGATCCCACCGGCCGGACGGCCGTGGAGACATTGGTTGGACATGACCAAGTGGTGCTGGCTGGCGAGATCAATACCACTGCTAAAATTGACGTTGAAAAAATTGTCCGCGACCAGATCCGGCGGCTGGGCTACGTAGAGCCCAAATGGGGCTTTAGCTATAAATCGCCGATTACCAACTACCTGCACCAGCAATCCGGCGAGATAGCCGTGGGCGTAGACGATTTCGGGGCGGGCGACCAGGGTCTGATGTTTGGCTATGCCTGTACGGAAACACCGGAACTAATGCCGGCGCCGATTACGCTGGCCCACGCGTTAACTAGAGCGCTCGACGAAGCCCGCGAGTCCGGTGCTTTGCCGCACCTGCGACCGGACGGCAAAGCTCAGGTAGTGGTGCGCTACGAGGACGGCCAGCCGGTGGCCGTAGAACATGTCACCATCGCCGTACCGCATAACGAAAAAATCTCACTGCAACGGATCCGGCAAGACGTTTACGACGCTATCATCACACCGGTACTGAAACGTTATGGCTATAGCGTGGCCGCCAAAGATATCGTTGTTAACGGTACTGGTGTTTGGAATACACCCGGTCCGTCTTCTGACGCTGGCCTAACCGGTCGCAAAATAGTGGTTGACGGCTACGGCGGCTATGCCCGGGTAGGCGGCGGCGCCTTTAGCGGCAAAGATCCTAGCAAGGTAGATCGCTCCGGAGCCTACGCGGCTCGCTACCTGGCCAAAAACATTGTCGCCAAAGGCCTGGCTGACAAGGCAGAAGTGGCGCTGGCTTACTACATCGGCGCCAAAGAGCCGGTCAACTTTACGATTGAAACGTTCGGCACCGCCAAGAAATCCGAAAAAGCGATTACCGATTTTGCCCGCAAGCTTTTAGTGCCTTCCGTCCAAGAGATTGTCGAAAAGCTGGATTTACGCCAGCCCATCTACCTACAAACAGCCGCCTACGGCCACTTTGGCCGCGATGGCCTGCCGTGGGAGCGGGTTGTTAAACGCTAGTCGATATCGCGGCGGCGGAAGCCGATGTGCGAAATTAGCGCACAAATAATGAGCGTGCCGGCAAGATAGATATCTAAACCATGAACTGACTGGCCCAGCATAATCTTATCTGGCGCGAAATAGTGATACGGCGCGAACTTGGCAGGCGTGTCAAGCCAGGTGGTTAGGCTGCTCATGCTAGTAATGAGATAACCACCGAAACTAATAAAGACCGCCGCTACGCTAGCCGCCCGCCGGGTCAAACTGCTGGCCGCTTGCAGGGCAAAAGCAATCAGACCAAAGCTTAGTGAAAATAATGCCGTGTAAGCCGTCACTAGCGCCAGGTGCCAGGTGCCAATATGTAGATCAAAAAACGGCGCAAGTCCGACAATCGCCAATAATGTAACTCCGCCAACAATAATAAATTCAGTAAACAAGCTGGCAATTTTGGCTTGTAGCAGGCGGCTACGACTGATTGGCCTAGCCAG
>CAYRVE010000016.1:0-8400 GCA_964427685.1 uncultured Candidatus Saccharibacteria bacterium
ATGCCGAAATAATTGGTAACCACGCCGAGGGCGATTATCAAGGTGTCATATTCGTAAGCTCGGCCCTTGGTCGTCGTGATGGTCTTGTCTTTGCGGATTAGTTTGGCAGCTGATCCCTGAGCCAGTGTGACCGGCTTATTCTCGAAGATTGCGGCCAGCGGAATCGACGAGTTGCTGCGCTTGCCGCCAGTAGCGCTGTGGTAGAGCGTCGGGTAGTAGCGCAGGTCGCTGTCGTCGCTGAGCAAAGTGACCTCAAACCGGTCGTCATGGCACAGCTCCAAGGCCGCTTTAACACCCGCAAAGCCACCGCCCAAAATCAGCACTCTTTCTTTTGCCATCTTGCTTATGATTGTAACAGATTGCCACCGGTATTGCTTATGCTTGGGGCGGGTGCTACACTTGGAATTATCAGTAATAAAGGATAAACATGGCAAAAAAACAATCATCAAATCTATCAAAATACCTAATCTGTACGCTGTTAGTGTCGGTGGGCATTTATTTAGTCGTGATCGGTGTGATATCTGACATGACAGAGGGTTGGCAAGCGGCCTGTATCGCCCTGGGTCTTGGTCTGCAAACCAGCGGCACCATCGGGTTTGCCCAGCTGAAATAGTCAATGGACGGCATCGAAAACCAGCTCAAAAAAGCCGGTTTCATCGGCGAAATGAAAGACGATCCAGCCACGCTGGACCTGTATAGCCACGATGCCTCGATGTTTGAACTGCGCCCCAAGCTGGTGGTCGCGCCCAAAGATGCCGCCGATATTGAAAAGCTAGTTAAGCTGGTCGCTTCTGAAAAAAAATCTCATCCTGATTTGAGTTTAACGGCTCGCAGTGCCGGTACCTGTATGTCCGGCGGCGCTATAAACGATTCTATAATTGTTGATTTTCAGCGCCATTTTACTAAGATAGAAAAAATCGCCGCGGAATCGGCGCAGGCTGAGCCAGGCGTTTTTTACCGCGATTTTGAGAAAGAGACGCTGAAGCACGGCGCGTTGATGCCCTCTTATCCGGCCTCACGCGATCTGGCGAGCATCGGCGGCATGGTTAATAATAATTCAGGCGGCGAAAAATCGTTGGAATTCGGCAAGACCGAAAATTTCGTGACTGAGCTGAAGTTTGTCTTTGCGGATGGCGTGGAACGTACAGTTAAGCCGCTTAACAGAGCTGAACTTGACATAAAAATGAAGCAAAAAGACTTTGAGGGCGAGGTTTACCGCAAGTTATTTTGGCTGGTCGAGAAAAATTACGACCAGATCAAAGCCGCCAAACCGCACGTTACCAAAAATTCTACCGGCTACAACCTATGGGATGTCTGGGACCGTAAGGCCGGGATATTCGACCTGACTAAGTTGATAGTCGGCGCCCAGGGCACGCTCGGTTTCGTAACCGACATTCACTTCCGCTTGGTGCCGCATCGTCCCCACTCCGGCCTACTAGTACTATTTATGAAAAATATTGATGATTTGGGTGAAGTCATTCCCAAGGTGCTGGAAGCCAAGCCGGCCACCTTTGAATCGTTCGATGACGCCACGCTGCGCCTAGGCATCCGTTTTATGCCCAGTTTCCACAAAATGCTTGGTTGGGGCGGCGTCCTTAAATTATTCTTAAGTTTCATTCCGACCGGTCTGCACTTTTGGCGCGGCATCCCGCCGCTAATCCTGATGGTTGAGTTCAACGGCGAGACTGAGCAAGAAGTCCGGGACAAAGTCCGTGCTCTGCACCGCCAACTTAAAAAACACCGCGCCCGCTATGAAATCAACGGCTTTGAAGAAGATCCCACCGAAGGAAAATCCCAGAAGTTTTGGCTGATGCGCCGCTACAGCTTCCAGCTACTGCGCAGCAAGGTCAAAGACAAGCACACCGCGCCGTTCATCGACGACCTGGTCGTTCCGCCGCCGCATTTGTCTGAATTTCTGCCGCAACTTCGTAAAATTATCAAAAAATACGATCTGTTCGCAACTATTGCCGGCCATATGGGCGATGGAAATTTCCACATCATTCCGCTGATGAAGCTTGAGGACCCCAAGGACCGCAAAAAGATCTTGCCAGCTATGAAAGAAGTGAATAATCTGGTGCTTAAATACGGCGGCTCGCTATCCGGCGAGCACAATGACGGCCTAGTGCGCGGACCCTGGCTGGAGCGGATGTACGGCAAAGACATGCTGAAAATCTTTCAGGAAGCCAAGCACGTCATGGACCCCGAAGACATCTTTAACCCTCACAAAAAGGTCGACGCTACCTGGGAATACAGCTTTTCCCACATCCGCGAGCATTTCTAGCCAAATCAAAAAAGCAACCCATGGTGAGTTGCTTTTTGTGTTGGGCTTGATTGCGCCCCTTAGGTGAATCTAATAAGATTCCAAGCCCAACCGTTCCGGTTGAGCCCGTTGCAGATGGCAGGCTCAACCTTGTTAACGAATTCTAGCAAAATATTTTCCAGAGGTAAATTAAATATATCTTAAGTTTAATTTCGATTTAATAGAGGTTTGATTAGTATGTCCTTTGCCTAGTGGCTACGGTAGCCTAATCGGGGGTACAGACTGGTGTCGCGGCAGGACCGCAGATTCCAGCCGGCCGGGTTCGATTCCCGGTACCTCCACCAGGCTCTAAGTTAGATTTGCGCGAGAAGACTTACGGGAGGCGGCGAAGACGCCAAACGACACAATCCCAAGATAAACTAGCCCTGTGACGCACGAAGATAACAGCGGTGAGTGGGTGCTGACGACCAAGTAGGTGCCGCTGGCCAGAGTGGCGCCGATCAGGCCGTAGGCGGCATAAAATTTGCTTTTAGATGGCCGAAAATACAGATACGTAGTGTAGGCGACACTGCTAAGGGCGATTAGGACGTGCAATAAAACTATCATCAAATCCATTGTAACCCATCAGGCTTGGCGGTGGTACAATAAACGTAAGACTTATGTGTGGATTTATGGGTGAATAAAAAGCTTAAAATTATTATTCTTGGTTTGCTGGCGTTGATTGCCATTACGGTGGTGGTTGGCTACTTCAAGCACTCCAATGTTGAGGTGTTTAATTCAGCCGGCAGTATCGGCGCCAAGGAGCGAAACTTGATGCTGTTCGCCCTCAGCCTGTCGCTAATAGTTGTGATTCCGGTGTATATCATGCTTTTTTCGTTCGCCTGGCGCTACCGTGAAGGTAACAAAAAAAAGACCAAGTATAGTCCCGAGCTGGCCGGCAACCGGTTTGCCGAAGCCGTCTGGTGGCTGATCCCGACTGTGCTAATAACGATCTTGTCAGTTGTGACTTGGAATAGCAGCCATTCGCTAGACCCCTACCGGCATATCGCTTCATCTACTAAGCCAATGAAAATACAGGTGGTGGCGCTGGATTGGAAATGGCTGTTTATTTACCCTGAGCAACATATTGCCAGTGTAAACCTGGTACAGTTTCCCGAAAATACACCGGTCGAGTTCCAGATTACGGCTGACGCGCCGATGAACTCATTCTGGATCCCGCAGTTGGGCGGCCAGATTTATGCCATGCCTGGTATGTCGACTCAGCTCAACCTGATAGCCAATCGGACTGGCAACTTCCATGGTTCATCCGCAAATATTAGCGGCGCAGGCTTTGCCGGTATGGCTTTCACGGCAAAATCGAGCAGTAGTGACGATTTCAACGCCTGGGTTAGGTCGGCCCAACAATCGTCAAGGAGCCTGAACTCTAGCACATACAAACAGCTGTCACAGCCCAGTCAGTACAATCCAGTGGCCTATTACTCAAAACCTCAACCGGAGCTGTATAACCTGGTTGTAGCTAAATACCTGGTGCCGATTACGGCGCACGGGCCAGCTTATCAGGTAACGTCAAATATGGGAGGCCACTAGAATGTTCGCCAATCTGCTAGGGCGCTTGACATGGGGTGCCATTCCGACCGATCCGATCACACTTGGTGGCGCCTTGACTGTAGTGGGTATGCTGGTGGTCGCCGCTGGCTTACTGACTTACTGCAAGCGCTGGAAATGGCTGTGGCGGGAATGGCTGATCTCTTTGGACCCCAAACGCATCGGCGTGATGTACATCGTGGTGGCAGTAATCATGCTGCTGCGCGGTGGTACCGATGCTCTGCTGATGCGAACCCAACAGGCCACTTCGGTTGGTTCGTCGCACGGCATTCTGAGCTCCGACCACTTCCAGCAAATCTTCTCGGCTCATGGCACGATTATGATCTTCTTCGCGGCCATGGGGCTGATGTTTGGCTTGATTAACATTGCCGTGCCGCTGCTGATTGGCTCCCGCGACGTGGCCTTCCCCTTCCTAAACGCCACCAGCTTCTGGTTATTTACGGCGGGCATGGCACTGATGAACCTATCGTTGATTATCGGCCAGTTCTCGGCGGCCGGCTGGCTGGCCTACCCGCCCTTGAGCGAACTGCATTTTAGCCCCGGGGTTGGCGTGGATTACTGGATATGGAGCTTGCAGATAGCCGGCGTCGGCAGTCTGCTATCAGGCATTAACTTCATCGTAACGATCTTGAAGATGCGAGCGCCAGGCATGGGCCTGATGAAAATGCCGATGTTCGTATGGAGCGTGCTGGGCGCCATGAGCCTGGTGATATTTGCCTTTCCTATCCTGACAGGTACGCTGACGATGTTGGCGCTGGATCGGACGCTGGGCATGCACTTCTTTACGGCTGACGGCGGCGGCAACCCAATGATGTACGTTAATTTGATCTGGGCGTGGGGCCATCCGGAAGTCTACATACTCATTCTGCCGGCCTTTGGCGTTTTTTCAGAAGTAGTGGCAACCTTTTCACGCAAACGGCTGTTCGGCTATACCTCGATGGTAGTGGCCATTTGGGCCATTGTTCTGCTGTCATTCCTCGTCTGGCTGCACCACTTCTTTACCATGGGCGCCGGTGCCGACGTCAACGCTTTCTTTGGCATAATGACCATGATTATCGCCGTACCAACCGGTGTTAAAGTCTTCAACTGGCTGTTTACGATGTACCGCGGGCGCATTAAGTTCGCTACACCGATGCTGTGGTTCTTGGGTTTTATAACACTGTTCACTATTGGCGGCGTTGCTGGAGTGCTGCTAGCCGTACCACCTGCCGATTTCCAGTTGCACAACAGTCTGTTCTTGGTAGCGCATTTCCACACCATGATTGTTAGCGGGGTGCTCTTCGGCTACTTTGCCGGTCTAACTTACTGGTTCCCGAAGATGTTCGGCTTTACACTCAATGAACGGCTCGGCAAGTACGCTTTCTGGTGCTGGCTGGTGGGTTTCATCCTGGCATTTGTACCTCTGTATTTCTTAGGGTTGATGGGCGCCACTCGGCGACTGGACCACTACGACGCTAGCTTGGGCTGGCAGCCGCTGTTTATTGTGGCCGGAATTGGAGTGCTAACGATTGGCTTGGGCATCGTCTTCCAGGCGCTACAGTTAATTGTTAGCATTCGTCAGCGTGACGATAACCGTGACCTCACCGGCGACCCTTGGAACGGCCGAACACTGGAATGGTCGCTGACATCGCCCCCGCCGGAATATAACTTTGCTGTTTTGCCAGATGGATCGCAGCGCGACGCCTTTTGGGCTGCCAAGCACTCCAGGCATAACTCCGATAAGCCGGATTACACGGCCATCCAGGTGCCAAAAAACTCCGGCTTGGCGCTGTTAATTGGTATGAGCGCGCTGGCTGGTGGTTTTGGCATGATTTGGCATATTTGGTGGCTGGCCGGTCTTGGACTGGCCGCCGTAATTTGCCTGGTTATAGTGCGCACATCAGACGATAACAGCACACGTACGATACCAGCTGCCACAGTCGCTAAGTTAGAAGCCAAATCGCGGGAGGGTGTGTCATGAGTGCAAGCGTTGCCGAAGGCAACTCCAAATCCCTGCTGGGCTTTTGGATTTACCTGATGACTGACTTTGTGCTGTTTGCCAGCCTGTTCGCGACCTTCGCCGTACTGCGCGGCAACACCTTCGGTGGACCAGATGGCGAGCAAATCTTCAAGTTGCCATTTGTGCTGGCCGAGACGCTCATCTTGCTAACTAGCAGCTTTACTTGCGGCCTAGCCATGCTGTCGGCTCGCGGCGGCCAAAAAAATCAGGTCTTGTTCTGGTTCGGCCTGACATTCGTTCTGGGCGCGGCTTTCTTAGGTCTGGAACTAAGCGAGATCCACCATCTGGTAGTTGAGGGCAATAGCTGGCGCCGCAGCGGCTTCCTGTCAGCCTTCTTCACACTGGTTGGCACTCACGGCCTGCACATTACCATCGGCCTGATGTGGATGGCCATTATGATGTACCAGACGCTTAAACGCGGCCTAACGACCACGGTGGTCCGCAAACTGACCATGCTCAGCATGTTCTGGCATTTCCTGGACATCATCTGGATATTTATCTTTACTGTAGTGTATCTGATGGGGATAGCCGGATGACCGATACGAAAAAAGTTATAACTTCCAGCCATGATGCTGGTGCAGGCAGCAAAACCAGCTATATTATTGGCTTCGCGCTGTCCATAATCCTGACCTTAGTTGCCTTCCTGCTGGTGCATATCCATGTCGCCCATCATCATACCTATCCGCCCGACAGCTTCATGATGATAATCCTGCCGGTATTGGCGGTCATCCAACTTTTTGTCCAGCTGATTTTCTTTCTACACCTTAGCCGCGAGTCCAAGCCGCGCTGGAATGCGCTGGCTTTGTCGTTCGCAATCACTGTAATTGTGATTTTGGTCATCGGCTCACTGTGGATTATGTCAAACCTGAACTACCGCATGATGTATTCGCCGACGCAGATTAACCAGTACCTCAAAAACCAGGACAATCTGTAAGTGTCGTCCGTAAAAACTTATTACCAGCTGACCAAGCCGGGTATAGTTTACGGCAATTTACTGGCTGCGGCAGCCGGTTTTTTTGTAGCCTCGCAGAAACACATCGATATATTACTGCTGATTGAGGCACTGGCTGGTATCGCTCTGGTGATTGGATCGGCCTGCGTGGTTAACAATTACATTGACCGCGGTATCGACAAGGCCATGGCCCGCACCAAGCGTCGAGCGCTCGTCAGCGGTGATATTTCAGCCAAGCGTGCCTTAATTTACGCTGCTGTAATTGGCTTACTGGGATTCATAATCTTGGCGGTGCATACCAACTGGCTGACGGTCGGTATCGGCTTGATCGGTTTTATAGATTATGTGGCGCTGTATGGCTACGCTAAGCGCCACACTTGGCACGGCACGCTGGTCGGGACACTGGCCGGCTCGGCACCGCTAGTGGCTGGCTATACGGTGGTGACGGATCGGCTCGATGGCGGCGCACTAATACTGTTCTTAATTATGACGTTTTGGCAGATGCCGCATTTTTACGCCATAGCCATGCGCCGTTTGTCCGATTATCAGGCCGCTCATTTGCCTGTCTTGCCGGCCGTCAAAGGCCTGCGGGCGGCTAAACTGCAAACCGTGGCTTACGTGGCGGCTTTTGAAGTGGCAATTGCCCTGTTATTCGCCTATGGCTATACCGGTTACTTCTACCTGTTCTTCATGGGTTTGTATGGCCTGGGCTGGCTGGCTTTGGGGCTGAATGGCTTCCAGGCCGCCAATACCAAAAAGTGGGCCACTAAAATGTTCCTGTACTCGCTAGTTATGCTGCCGCTGCTGTTCGTAGTGGTGCCGCTGGACGCCTGGCTGGGCTAGGTTTGTTCAGGCTCAGGTTTAGGCAGTGTCACGGTAGCGGTCGTGCCTTGGCCGACACTACTGCTCAGTGTAATCTGGCCGTGATGAATGTCGGCAACCATTTTAGCAATGCTAAGCCCCAGGCCAAAACCGTCAGTTCCGGTCTTACTGCGTGAGTTTTCACCCCTGTAAAAACGATCAAAAACATGCTCTAAAGTTTCTGGTTTAATACCGCTGCCTTGATCTTTAACACTGAACACCGCCTGGCCATCATTGACCCTGGCCAATAGTCTCACGGTCGAGCCGCGCTTACTGTACTTGGCGGCATTGTCCAGCAGGATTACCAGCATCTGTACCAGGCTGGCTTGGTCGCCGGAGAGCTGGAATTTTTTGACATCTGTTCGCAGGTCTATGCCGCGGTCTTTAATAAGTTTTTTGGTTTGGTCTACAGCTGCCGCTGTGATTGCGCTGCTCTCCAGCGTGGCAAATTGTTGCTGTAGTTCACCGGCCTCTAACCTGGTAAGCCGCAACAGGCTATTAATTAAACTATCCAGCTTATTGGCTTCCTCCAGATTGCTAGCCAACACGGCTCGCAGCTCTTTTTTGCCGTTTTTGCTGTTCATCAGGGCCACTTCACTCTCCATTTTGAGTGCCGTTAGCGGCGTGCGCAATTCGTGGCTAACATCGGCTGTGAAGCGTTTTTGCTGTTCATGGGCTTCCTCGATAGGTTCCAACGTACGCCGTGCCAACCAATAACTGGCC
>CAYRVE010000017.1:0-8356 GCA_964427685.1 uncultured Candidatus Saccharibacteria bacterium
TATATCGTCTAAGTTAATCGGTTCTTCGCCAACGTCTTCGATTACGACGTCGTCTTTTTTAGCTTTTTTGCTTGGTTTGGGCTTGTCGGCACTTTTTGCGGCTTCCGATGAGGCGGGAGCGTCGTTGCTGGAACCGCTGTCATCACCGCCACTGCCGCGGCTATCCAAGAAGGTTACATCATTGGCCAGCACCTCTACTTTGCTGCGCTTTTGGCCCTCTTGCTCCCAGGAACGGCTCTGCAAGCGGCCCTGCACTAAACAGCGCCGGCCTTTGCTCAGATACTGCGCTACACGTTCTGCCAGTCCAGCCCAGCAAACTATATCAATATAGTCGGTCATTTCTTGCCACTCACCGCTTTGGTCTTTGTAGCTGCGGTTCAGCGCCAGACTAAAGTTAGTGACCGTTTGTCCGTTGGGCGTTTGCCGCAGTTCTGGATCGCGGGTCAAATTGCCCATTAATGTTACTTGGTTTAAGCTTCGTGCCATATCGTTATCCTCCTTACAGGTTCTTACCCCTACCCTACGCCCTGGTCGAAATATTCGTCAAGCGTGAGTAGTTCATATCTTAAATTATTTAAGATTTATCCTCGTCTTCGCTGTCACTAGCTTCGCTGGTATCACCACGTTCAGCAGCCTTTTTGGCTTTTTCAGCCTTCTGGGCTTCGGCCTTGGCAATTGCCTTCAGGTCGGGCTTGGTAATCAGGAACCGGATCACCTCGTCGGTAATATTGAGGGTGCTCTCGACTTTCTGCACCGCTTCCGGCGGCAACTCTACGGTGTAAAACACGTAGATAGCATGTTCGTTGCAGCTAATCTTATAGGCCAGCTTGCGCTTGCCCCAATTATCCGTAGCGGTAACTTTGCCGCCATTGTCGGTGACAATCTTCTTAACCCGTTCCTCAGCTTTGGTCAGGTCGACCTCTAAACCGGGATCGTACAGCACGGCGATTTCATATTGCGTCATTGACGCTCCTTCCTTCGGTTATAGCTTACACTCACTAGGGGATGTAAGCTGAAGTTTGATAGTATTTAAATTATACCTAATCGACCTCTGTTCGTCAAGACTGGTCATCGGGGAAGTTTTCGTCCAGGGCCTCGTCGGCTTCACTGGGCGCGGCGGCGTTGCCGAAGACTTCGTCGACAGAACTAATTAAGACTTCGCGGGGACGCGAGCCGTCGGCCGGACCAACAATGCCCTGCTCTTCCATAGTTTCGACCAGCCGGGCGGCCCGGCCGTAGCCAATGCGCAGACGTCGTTGCAATAAGCTAGTGCTAGCCTTGCGGTTATCAACCACTACTTTTACGGCGTCTTTCCACATTTCATCATCCGTGTCGGTGCCGCCGCCGGCCACGATGCCGCCCTTGCCGTTTAGCTGAACCGGCTGGGAAACAACTTCGTCATCATACTGTGGCGGCCGCTGCATCCGGATAAAATCAGTCACCTTGGCCGTTTCGCTCTCGCTTATTAAGGCGCCCTGGACGCGCTTAGGCTTAGGCATATCGGCAGTCAGGAACAGCATGTCGCCCTGGCCCAGCAGTTTCTCGGCGCCAATCTGGTCAATGATGGTGCGCGAGTCAACTTGCGACGCAGTAGTAAAGGCAATACGGGCAGGAATGTTGGCCTTAATCAGGCCGGTAATTACATCGACTGACGGCCGCTGAGTAGCCAGCACCAGATGGATACCGACGGCCCGGGCTTTTTGGGCAATTCGCACAATCAGGGCCTCTACGTCGCGGGCGGCCATCATCATCAAATCGGCCAGCTCGTCAATCACAATCACAATGTATGGCATGCCCTCTTCTTTTTTGAGGCTGTTATACTCACCGATGTTACGCTTGCGGACTTCGCTCAGCGCGCTATAGCGGCGTTCCATCTCAGCCACCGCCCACTTGAGAGCGCTGATACACTTCTCCGGTTCAGTGATTACCGGCGTCAACAAATGCGGGATATCGTCGTATGGTTTTAATTCAACTCTTTTGGGATCAACCAGGATAAGCTTCAGGTCGGATGGCGAGTTGCGGTATAGCAGGCTGGTCAAGATGGTGTTAATCATGACTGATTTGCCGGAACCGGTCTGGCCGGCTACCAATAGGTGCGGCATAGCGTCCAAGTCGCCAACAACCGGCGTGCCGGAAATGTCCTTGCCGATAGCGATGCTCAGTGGACTTGTCATGTCCTGCCATTGCTGGGAAAGCAACATCGAGCTGACGCGAACGGTCGCCGACTTAACATTCGGCACCTCAATACCAACCGCCCGCTTGCCGGGAATCGGTGCTTCCATGCGGATGCTGGTGGCCGCCAAATCGAGCGACAGGTTGTTTTCCAGAGCCGTGATTTTAGTCAATTTAACCCCTGTTGGCGGCTTAAGTGTGAACTGAGTAACGCGCGGACCGATATTGGCACCCTCCATCTCGACGTCAATGCTGAAGTTCTGGAAGGTGTCGTGGATGGCTTGGGCATTGGCATTAACGTCGCCAGCGTCAGCCTTATCCTGCTTTTGGTTCAGCAAGCTAACACCGGGAAACTGCCAATCGGGATCCTTAGCGGCCGTCAGTGCCTCGTGGCTTTCGTTGCTAGAGAGTTTTTCAGCGGTATTCTTTAATGTTGATAATCGGGCTGGTTCGCCGGCTTTGTGATGCACTACCGGCACGCCCTCATTTAGCTTAAAGTCAGGCTGTTCTTTGGCTTTCAGAGCTGCCAGGTCGTCTTCTTCGTTCTTCGGCTGCTTAAAGAGGTCGGCCAGCTTCAACAGTACCTTCGGTGAGATACCAAAGGCGAAAAATACCGCCAAAATAGTAAACACCAGGAAGACCAACGAGGCCGGAACTTTATCCAGCGCCGTCAGGACGACACTGCCGATAGTCATACCAACCTCGCCGCCGTGGCCGCCGTGCCAGTTGCCGCCGCTTTTTGCGGCGAAACTGACGTAACTCCAGCAGCTGGCGAACAGTAGCACGCACAGCATGCCAATAAGTTTTTCCAACGGAATCTGTCGGTCTTCGGCCGTGAATTTATGAACGCCCCAGTAAACCAGCGCCACCGGTGTTATATAAGCTACCCATCCGAGCAGCCAGTAGGCTCCATGAAACAGGTTGACCGGTAACGGTCCGCCAACGCCAAAGCCGCCGAGTAGCAGTAAAAATGCCAGCAGTATCAGGCCAATCGCGCCAGCCAGCGCCCAAAACGACGATTTCTCTGGCTGCGCGTTTTTGGCAGCGCCTTTGGCGGCCCGCGCAGACTTCTTTTTAACCGGTTTTTTCTTTTGTGCCATTGCTTATAATTATATCAGTTACAGGCATAATCGTTATGCACATAAACAAATTATAGCAATTTTTACAACTTTCGTCAATCCGCTAGTGTTTAATCTATTCGGGCGTCTTGGGTTAGCAGGCGTTCGCGCATTTCTTGGAAGCGCTTTTGCTGGTCAGCGGCGACGTCTTCAGAACTCTTGGTTTTGCTCTGGTGAACGGTTTTCACATCACCTTTACCGCCGATGATGTTAACCACCGGGATGACAATTGGGCTACGCTGGGTGTGTTCGAACAGGTAGTGCGTCACGTGGTCTTTCAGCTCAGCCTTGAAACGATCCAGGTCGACGCGTTTAAAGCGCTGCTGGACGGCTCGTTTCAGTTCGGTGCGCAAACCGTTCATTATCTCTTCGTTGTCGCGCATGTAGATGAAGCCGCGGCTAATGATATCCGGGCTAGTCAGCAAAGCGCCGCTTTTCTTATCAATAGTTAGCACGACGGACACCAGGCCCTCTTCACTTAACAAGACGCGGTCTTTGACAACCACGTGGTTCACGGTGGCACCGGTTTGGTCTACCAAAATGGTGCCGTGCGGCACTTCGCCGGTTAGCTCCATCTTGTCGTTGGTGAAACTGATGACCTGGCCGTTACCAGCGTTCAGTGTATTGGCGCGGGGGATACCCTCCTCTACCGCCAAATCCACGTGGTACTTCTTGCTAGTGAAATCACCGTAAATCGGCACGAAGAACTTCGGCTTGGTCATATTGATCATGTCAGCGTATTCGTCGCGCGAGGCGTGGCCGGATACGTGCAGCGGACCGATACCGTCCAACTCGTGTGTTTCATGACGAAAAACGTGCACATTCTTTTTGAGCAAATCATCCACCATAGTACGGATATGGGCATCATTGCCGGAATATGGAATCGGTGAGCTAGACAGTATAACGGTATCTTGCTCCTTTAGCTTGACGTTGCGGTGCTCGCCATTACTCATCCGCTGCAATGCCGAACTCGGTTCGCCCTGCGAGCCGGTACAGACCACCACCAGGTCCTGGTCTTTCATGGTCGAAGCCGAGGCAATCGGCACGAAAGTACCCTTTGGTATTTTCGTAAAGCCGTGTCGAACGGCCATCTCCAGGGTACTCACCATACTGCGTCCGTCCATGGCGACCTTCTTGCCATTGTGGACAGCGGCATTGATGATCATCTGAACACGGTTCATATTAGTCGAGAATACACCGACGAAGATTCGTCCGGGAGCGTTATGCATGATATCAATGAAGCTTTGTTCGATAGTCGATTCGCTCGGCGTGCGTCCCAACCGTTCGGTAGTCGTAGACTCGCTAAGCAGGACTAGGACGCCTTCTTTGCCAAGCTCTTTTAAGCGCTCGGTATCAGTACGTTCATGATCCAGCGGATTAGGGTCTAACCGAAAATCGCCAGTGTTAATTATCCTGCCGACCGGCGTATCCAGAACGATGCAGGTACTGCCGGGGATAGAGTGCGTAACGCGCACCAGCTCTACGAAGAACTGGCCAACTTTTAGCCGTTCATGGGTGTCTTCGTTCATAGTTACGGTCTTTAGCTCGAAGCCATCGGGCATCGGCAAACAGAAGTTCTGGAAGATTTCTTCAACCCGACCGATGGTGAACTTACTACCATAAATCGGTGCCGGGAACTTTGGTACTATGTGCGGCAAGCCGCCAATGTGGTCTAGGTGGCCATGGGTTATCAGATAGGCTCTTAGCTTGTGCTTGATGCTTTCCAGGTACGTTGTGTCGGCAATACCGTAGTTGATGCCAGGCAGATCAACGCCCAGGTCAACGCCAGCGTCCATTACTACGGCGTCATCCTTGTACTCCACCAGAATCATGTTTCGAGCGCCGCCTTCGTCCATACCGCCCAAGCCGATAATTTTCAAACGCGGGCTATCGTCAATCACGTTGGCCCGAGCTGGCTTGGCATTGCTGTCAGCGGCCACATACTGGCCGGCGATGCGCTGGGCATCTTGCTGGCTGCGCCGTTGCGCTCGCACGGCTTGGCCGCGCGAAGTCGTTAGGTTGCTGTTAATGGGTTTCGCTGTTGGCTTGGAGCCCCCTTTAGCGTTTTGGCCCCGTCCTCCGCGCCGCGGATTGTTGCCGCCACTGGGTTTGGGCGGTCTTTTAGGTTTAGGGTTGTTGTTTGGTTGAGGTTGCATAAATTTCCTTTCTTATGCGTTATCTAAGATAATTTAATTTTCTCTATAATGGCCGGTATCAGCGCGAAATCGTCAATCAGGGTCTGGCGCATACCGCCGTTGTATAAAGCAGCTGCGGGGTGGAACAGCGGCAGATAGACCCTGCCCTTGTGCCTTTTCGGCTGGCCATGAACCTGGCTGATCTGTAAATCCGGCAAGAAACAATTCAGACTGTGGCGGCCTAATGTGACCACCAGCTTGGGCTGAATTACCTCTAGTTGGGATTCCAAATAGGGCATAAACTCTTGTTTTTCTTCGGGCAATGGATCGCGGTTGTTCGGCGGTCGGTATTTGACGATGTTGGTGATGTAGATATCCGATCGATTCATCCCAATCATCGCCAGCATCTCATCCAGAAACTTGCCGGCCGCGCCGACAAACGGCTCGCCCTTCAAGTCTTCATTTTTGCCCGGCGCTTCGCCAATGAACACAATCTCGGCATCCGGGCTGCCCACGCCGAACACTAATTGCGTGGCGCCCTCTGCCAACTCCGGCGTCACCTTATCGTCGATGATCTGTTTGGCTATGTCGTCCAGCTGCTGCTTACCCATTGATAACATCCCAAACGCGGTAGGTAAAATTACGGCCATTTTCTAACTTTTCAGTAATAACATCACTGGCTACATTCCCGCCTAAGCTTTGCGCGAGCCTCTCGCTCCTTTCATTGGCAGGATCGATGTCGAACAACACCTTTTTCAATCCCATTTTCTCGAAGCCGTAATCCATTAACCGCTGCATTGCAGCCCGTGCAAAACCCTGGCCTTCAGATTTTTTCTCCACCCAAATACCTGTCTTAGCAATGCCTGCTTTTTTATCAATGTCATAGAGCAAAACAGACCCGATAATTTTTTCTCCTACAATAATTCGATACTGCAGATAGCTGCCCTTCTGCATTTTTTTGAGCATCCATTCGACACCTTCTCCAACACCCTTCTCGGTTAAATCGCCAGTTTGTAGGTGCTGCTGAAGATGCTTACGATTATTCAGCATGACATCGTAAAGTTCAGGCACATCATCTCTATTAATCCGGCGAAGGTGAACGTCGCTTCGCCCCTTAATCCTCAAGATATTTGGATGCGTTGACTGTGAACTTTTAACCTTTGTGGCCATTGATTAACTTTCCAATTAACTTAACAAGATTTCGCAAAGCACCAAACAAGAAGACCAATGTAGGCAGATACCACCAAGGGCCGCCGCGGTCGATCGCCAAGCCGGCGAAGCCATAGGCAACGCCCAGCTCAACTAATCCGAAAACCAGAAGTCCAAGTTTGGACTGATGCCACTTATGCAGTGTCTTTATCATCCTGTTTCTTCTTATCTTTCTTGTCGCCTTCGTGTTTGACGGCTTTCATGCTCAACTGCAGGCGGCCGCGATCATCGATAGCCACTAGTTTGACGTCGACTTTATCGCCTTCGCTGACGACATCGCTGGTCTTGCCGACGCGCTCATCGCTGAGTTCGCTGATGTGCACCAAGCCGTCTTTGCCTGGCATAATCTGCACGAAAGCACCGAAGTCCATGACACTAACCACCGGCTTGTCTTTGTAGATTTTGCCGACTTCCGGCTCGGCCACGATATCGCTAATCCACTGCTTGGCGGCGTTGATGCTGTCCGCGTCGGGGCTAGCGATCATGATTGTACCGTCGTCTTTGATATCGATGGTCGCACCGGTCTCACCAGTAATCTTCTGGATGGTCTCACCGCCCTTGCCAATAACTTCGCGAATCTTATCTGGATTAATCTGAATGGATTCGACTTGCGGCGCGTACGGGCTGAGTTCGCTCTTAGGCTTAGCAATCGTCGTGAGCATGTGCTCCAGGATATGCGCGCGGCCCTCTTTACCCTGTTCCAGTGCCTGTTTGAGTATAGTGACCGGCAGGCCGTGGACCTTCATGTCCATCTGCAAAGCGGTGATGCCTTTGGCGGTACCAGCCACCTTAAAGTCCATATCGCCGGCAAAATCTTCGGCGTCGGCAATGTCGCTTAGGATGTACGGTTTGTCACCGTCCATCATCAAGCCCATGGCAATACCACTGATTGGCGCCTTCAAGGGCACGCCGGCATCCATCAAGGCTAGGCAGCTCGAACAAACGGCAGCCATGGATGTCGAACCGTTCTGGGACATAATTTCGGTAACCGAACGGATAACATACGGGAATTCAGCCTCGCTGGGCAAAACGGCCGTCATGGCCCGCTCCGCCAGGTAGCCATGGCCAATTTCGCGGCGGCCGGCACTGCCTAGGCGCTTAACTTCGCCGACGGTGTAGCCAGGCGCGTTGTAGTGGTGCAGATAGCTCCGCTCGCCTTCTTTTTCCATGGTATCAACCATTTGCGCGAAGCTAGTTGGTGCCAGCGTTACAATATTCAGGGCCTGCGTCATACCGCGAGTGAACAAGCTGGAACCGTGAGCCCGCGGCAAAATACCAATCTCACTGCTGAGTGGCCGCACCTCTGTTAATTTACGGCCATCAGGACGGGTGTTATGCTCCACAATGCCTTTGCGCACATCTTTGTGCAGAGCCATTTGGAATGCGTCGCGGTAGTGATCGTGCAGTTCAGCGAACTCTTCTTCATTAAGTTTTTCAGCGAACGCGTCCAGCATTTCACTGCGCAGCTGAGTTACGAATTCGTTGCGTTCCGGGTAAGGCTTGCGCAAATCTTCGCCCAGCTTGCCTTCCAGCCATTCGTCAACGGCTTTTTGGATCTCTGAATCCGGCAAGCTCAGTTCATACTCTTGTTTGGTTACGCCAATCTTCTCCACCAGCTCCTGCTGAAGCTTAATAGCCGGCTGCATGGCCTTGAAAGCGAACTCAATACCGTCGGCCACTTCGGCTTCAGTTACTTCGCTGGCGCCAGCTTCTACCATCATG
>CAYRVE010000018.1:0-7013 GCA_964427685.1 uncultured Candidatus Saccharibacteria bacterium
CTTGAGGTTGTCAGTGCTTTTGAGCGCTTGGGCAACCAGCCGGTTCTTGACCACTTTTACCTTGGTGCCGTTTTCACGGGCGTCGCGGCGCAGCTGCTGCATCGCTTTAACGCCGGTGCCTTTGTATTTAGCTACAACTGTTAGCTTGGATTCTTGCAACAGATCGGCAACTTCTTTGACGATCTCGTGTTTCTTGTCTTTGGTTAGAGCCATAAATGTTTCTCCAACTTATCTGTTATAGGCTCGGGTTATCGACCAAAATCCCGTGCCGGTTGCCAAACAAATACGCCTTCCGGGCGAACCAGAAGGCGCAAACTATCAAAAGAGATTGTTTGTACCTCGGCGACAAATTAAGGCCTTTCGACCGGTCGCTGTCTCTGGCAACTTGCCTATATTTTATCAGAGGTGGTTATTGAGGTCAAGAGCAATCCGACTGCTATTCTTCTCCTAAAATTATGTTGTCCGGTACGGCTGTGCGGTCTTCTACAATCAGATCGGCGTGCACGACTATGTTACCGACATAGCCGCTGAGCGGATCATTAACGTCCATTGTGTGCAAGCGAGCAGCTTCCGCACGTGTCAGGTCGAACGCTTTGATAACCCTTTGGTGACGAGTGTCATAGTCTCGCCTCAAAGCTTCTGCTTCCTTTGGTCTAGATCTACGCATATGATGGTTCCTCCTTAAATAAAAAATCTCCCGCTTGTGCGGGAGTCTTTGAGTCTTGTTAACTATGTAAAACTACCCGCGGGCTGGGGTGATAACCACTACTCCAATTACGAGGCTTTTACGCATGGATATGATAATCGCATAGTTACTGGCCCGATGTCAAGATGAGCTGGTTTTATTGTCGAGTTTGGCTAGCTTGAACTGGGTGTAGCGCTCGGCTGCCAATCTGGTGAGTTCCGGGTCTTCATCGGTGTTAATAAACTTCATTGATTCAGCCAATAGCGGATGGACCTCAGCCATTTTTTCATGCATCTGCATAACTAGTTTCCGGTAGCCAGGGTGGCCTTGCGGGCTAGTGCGCAGTTCGTGCAGATGGAAGGCTTCGCGGGCGTTATATGTGACTTTCCAGCGCATCTTGTGGCCCAGCAGAGTAGCGTACTGAGCTTCCAGAGGGTAGCCGGCTTTTTGTAATTGGCTGTAGAGTTTCAGGCTGATATCGAAGCACTTTTCAAACTTTTCCGTCAGGCCGGCTTCCTCGACCAGATCCGGTACTTCGTAGCCATAACGCGGCGACAATAGCTGCCAGTTAAGATCGTCTACCATGCGGTGACGTTGTAAGTCGCGGAAGATGCCGTAGTCGCACACCAGATCAAAGCTATAATGGGCTTTTTCCAGTGCCCGGCCAGGCCGGTGACGACGGTTGAGCCGCTCGCCCATGTAAGACTTAAAGATCTCGGCTTTTTTGGCATATGGCCAGTTGCTAATTTCAGATTCCAGTTGCTCGCGCGACAGACTGCTGTGCTCATAAACCATGTCCGGTACTAGCAGCAGCTCGTTTTTGGGCCAGAAATCTGCCAGCGTGACCGGATCGGTTTCGGAGGAATAATTATCTGGTAGGTATTTTTTAGCCAGCTTGGACATCTGTTTATTGGTATTGGCGCGGTAAGCCACCATAGCGCCGCCGCGTTCCGGCTTGTCGGCCCGCTCCAGGAACGCCGGCATGACTTGGCGGCTCTGTTTGAGCATATCCTGGCCGGTCGTTCGGGCCTCTGGCAGCTCATCGCTTAGCAGATGCATAATCAGACTTTCCACGGCTTGACCGGAAGCGTAGATGCCTACTGTCGATTTAGTGGCTACAGGCAAAACCGGCCGAATAGCATCACAGGCCTGGGCTCGGGTAGCGCCTTTCCAGGCGCCATCCCGTTGTTTTTCCGGCACCGAAGAGTTGGCACGAATATGGTCGGTAAGGGCGCGAACCATTTCGGAATATAAGCCAAAAATAGCGTCTAGAGATTCGTTATACTGCTTTTTGGTTTTTGGTTTGAAGTATTTTGGCGTGTAATATCTATACTTTCCTGTGCCGTCCTTCTGGTCAAAATAGATATAACGTGTGGATTGTTCAAGATAAGAGGCTAATCGGCCCCATTCCAGCTTTTTAGTTAACAGATTGGATGCGTTTTCAACAACCAGATGGATGCCGCCTAGCTGCTGAACAGAGTCGTCACCGTAGGCTGTAATGACCCGTTGGAGAAGCTGGGCGTCTTGGTCGACCTTGCCGGCAAACTCGTCGAGAATAGTTATGCGCATGTCGTCGCCGCGGCGGCTCAGCCTGGCCATGGCGGCTGCGATAGTGACTGGGCTTAGCTTTTCGGTAAAGGCGTAAACGTTGCCGTCGGTACTGGTAACGGCGTCCGTTAGGTAGGCTTTGCCGGTTTTGGTGACGCGGTAGTGGCCCTTATCGTTTTTTGTGACAAATGGTTCATCGTTACCCAGATGCGTATCTGTTGGCTGAGGCAGCTGTTTCTGCTCAATTACTTCCTTAACCGAGGCTGGCGCACTTACAGCGCTGGCTTGAACCGGTTCACGAACCGACATTTCACGCGATACCAGCTGCCAGATGTTATCGGCCACTTTGGCGGCGTCTTCGGTCGCGAATACTACCGGTAATTGGCGTTGCTTGGCTTCCCAGAGGTAGCCAGCCCGCACCCGTTCTAAAAAGCCAGTATCGAGGTTATCAAACCGTTCGCCACTGTTGCGACTCCCTAGACGCTCTTGCAGGACATTGACCGGCGCGTCCATGACGATGCACAGGTCAGGCTCCACGCCGCCGACAGCAAAGTCAATAATAGTGTTAATTGTGTTGTAATCCGGCACATCGCCGCGGCCGTAATATTGGATAGCCAGTGTCGTTAAGTAATTGCGGTCAACCAGGCAAATTATGCCGTTCTCTACGCTGTTTTTAATAACCTGCAGGCTCTGGGCACGGGCCGCGTTGTACAGCAACACTTCCGTGTGAGTATTCATAGGATAGTGCGGGTCCTGAGTCAGCTGGCGGATAGCCCGGGCGGTCAAGTCACTCTGGCTGTCCGGTTCGCGCAGAGTCCTTACCGGCAAGCCAGCGGCCTGTAACCGGCGAGCCAGCTCCAGTAGCTGAGTAGTTTTGCCAACGCCTTCCGGGCCTTCCAGAACGATATATTTACCCCTATTCATAGCCGCCCAACCCTTCTATTTTTTGCGGCAGGGAGCGCTTGTCCAAATAGGCCTTAGGCAACACGACATCCGGCGACCAGGTTTTAATAATCATATCCAGATCCGTGCCTTGCTGATACTTGCCGCTAAAGCCGCTATCACGGCCCTGGCCGTAACTGCCCTCAACTTCACCGGTCTCATGAAAAATGATCTGAGCCGTGCGTTCGCCAACCGGCAACAGGACGGTCTCACGCTCGTTCAAGTTGTAAATCTCTAGAGTTAGGCGATTAATGTAGCCGGGGTCAATCCAGCCGGCGTCAAAACAGACAGCGATACCATTGCGGCCCCAGCTGGAGCGCGACCGGACTTCGCAGGCACCCGGTGGCAAAATCCCGAAAAATTCATGGGTGTGAGCCAAGATACGCTCGCGCGGTTTAAGGCTAATTACCGGATGGTCTAGGGGTATGTTATTAAATGGCTTAAAGCCGTTTAGAGCGCACCATTCACCGTGCGGCAGGGCTTTGTGCGGCCCGTCAAAATAGCGTTCAACATCCTCTTTATCAAACGGGTTATAGATAGTCCGTTCGTTCATTTTTTCGATGCGGTAATAATAACTGCCCAGCGTCACGTCCAGGCTGGCGTGAGCTACATGCTTGGGATTAAAGGGGTGGCAAATAATATGCCCATCGCTAATCGCTTGCCGGATTTGTGTATTACTGTAGACCCCCAAGTCTGCCTCCGCTTCTTTAATCTTATTGTAGTCGAACGGGGGCAGTTAAGGCAAGCAGAATAATAATGTGATTTTTACGCAAATAGGTGTTCAATAGATGCTTATGCTTAGCTGGCTAGGAGCTTGTTGATAGATGTCATGGTCTCGGAATGAACGGCCTTTATGCTCTTAGACCCGTCAATGGACTGCACTGGATAGCGCTTAGCGGCGGCGGCAAAACCCCGGACTACACGCTCGAAATAAGATTTGGGTTTGCTGGCAAAATAATCAGTCCGCGACATCCGGCGGCCCGCCCTGCCTAAGGCGGTTTCTAATTTTGTCTCGTAAAGCAGTACCAGGTCAGGCTTAAAACACGCCATGCCTTCATCGGCGTAACGCCAACCTAGCTTTTTATCAACACCGTTGCCATAGATATGATAGGCGGCTAATGACAGCGGGCCGCGGTCAACTAATATAATTTTACCCCTTAACCGTTCAGCCTCAATTGACTCCGATAGCGCCGTTTGGATTGCCACAGAGATGTATAAATCGGTTTTAGCAGAGCGCTCTAACGGCGACAAAGTCACCTTGCGAAGCGCTTCTCCGACCGGTGTGCCGCCAAGATTTCGTGTAGCATGCACCGGCCAGCCTTGTTTGACTAATTCGTCCTGGACTAGCTCAAGTTGGGTCGTCTTGCCAACGCCGTCAATCCCCTCGAACAAGATGACGAGACCCCTGCCGTTTGTTTTTTTAGTTTTTGATCCGCCCATGCATCTATTTTAGCCTATGCTGCCAGCGTCAACGGCCAACGACGGGCCCATGCTGGTAGCCAGATATATATTTTCTATATATGCACCTTTGAGACTACTTGGCTTGTTAGACTTGATGTTATCCAGGACAGCTTGGATGTTATCAATCAACTGTTGTTCGCTAAAGCTAACCTTACCGACGCCCAGGTGCACGATACCAGTACTATCTACGCGGTATTCAACGCGGCCGGCCTTGGCTTCGGCCACGGCTTTAGTCACATCAGTCGTCACCGTGCCGCTCTTAGGGTTGGGCATCAAGCCGCGCGGTCCCAACGTACGGGCGTATTTGCTAAGCTGCGACATCAGGTTGGGCGTAGAGATTAAGATGTCAAAGTCGGTCACGCCCTTGTCTAGCGCGGCTACTATTTCTTCCTTGCCGGCAACATCGGCGCCGGCTTTTTTGGCGGCTGCCGTGTCATCTGTAAAAACGGCGATTTTTATAGTTTTTCCGGTACCAGCCGGCAGGGCAACCGTGTCGCGGATGTTCTGGTCGGCCAGTTTGGGATCAACACCCAGTTTAACGTGAAGCTCCACGGTGGCGTCAAACTTAACATGGCTGGTTGTTTTAGCCAGCTTGACAGCTTCGTTCAGAGAGAATTGCTTGTCTTTGGCAATCTTTTCGGCACTCTTGCGATAACCCTTCGCCCGGCGCTCTAGCCGCGGGCGAGCCGGTTTGACGGTCTTTTTGGGCTTGAGGGCTGCTTCAGCTTCGTCGTTGGATTTGCGTTCTTCCTTAGCTTGCTTCTCGGCTTCTTCCTTGAGGGCTTTGCTACTGCGTTTACCGGCCTTGGCTACCTCCGCTTTTGGCGCCTCTGGCTCGCTTGGCTGAACATCTGACGAAGCGATTGCCGCTTCAATCTCGGTAATAGTGTTTTTAGCACTAACTTCTAACCCCAGCGACTGGGCTTTTTCTAATAACTCGGCTTTCTTAGCCATGATTTGCTCCTTTCGTGGTGCAAACGGCTGGGTCTCAGCCTCCCACAAAATTAATTACTGTTCTACTTCTACGCCCATACTGCGGGCAGTGCCAGCCACCATTTTCTTGATAGACTCAACGTCCTCGGCATTCATGTCGCCAGCTTTGGCTTCGGCGATCTCGGTGAGCTGCTGCTGGCTGAGTTTCTTTTCGACCTTTTCAGTATTCGGGCGGCCGGAACCCTTCTGGATGCCTAGCTTGTCACGAATCAGGTCATCAGTCGGCGCGCCAACTACCCGGAAATCCATCGAGCGGTCATCATAAATGGTGATGTGCGCCGTGACCATCTGGCCCTTCATATCTTTGGTGGCATCGTTGAACGGATTGACGAAATCCATCATATTAACACCGTACTGGCCGAGCGTACTACCAACGGGCGGAGCCGCGCTGGCCTGGCCGCCGCGGATCTTCATCTTCAAATTTGCTTTAACTTGTTTTGCCATAATTCCTTATCTCTCTAGAATGCGTAACTGATTAATGATATCAAACCTCACCCCTGTTGTCTAGTTATTGACTCTGAACCTCGTCTGCTCTTTGGGTGAAATATTGCTGGAGCCAATCGAAGCCTACATAGCCGGCGACAGCCAGCGCGCCGACACCCACCAAATCAGCACTGTGCTGGACAACCGATTCGTGGCTGGCTAAATCGGTGATGACATCCGCGGCCTCAACCAGCACGGCCGTTATGCCGGCGATGACGCTACCGGCTTTGCCAAACCTGGCTAACTCTGACGCATCGCTCAGGTAAGTACCCGGTGGTAAGTGCCTATCAGCTTGTGCTCTATGCATTATTCTAGACCCTTTTAACCTGAAGTCCGTCAAGCTCTACCGGTGTTTCGCGGCCGAACATGTTGACCAACACTTTGAGCTTGCCTTTGGCGGCATCAATCTCGTTGATACTGCCGTCGAAGCCCTTGAATGGGCCGTCCGTGATGTTAACCACTTCGCCAACCGTGAAGTCAATCTTGTGCTTGGGCTGTTCCAGGCCCATGCGCTTCTGAATTTTCTCGATTTCGTCTTCCTCAAGTGGCGTCGGGTCGGTGCCGCTGCCAACGAAACCGGTCACGGAAGGCGTGTTGCGGACGATGTACCAGGCGTCTTCACTGAGCTTCATGTGTACTAACACGTAGCCCTGAAAAATACGCTTTTCGACCACTCGGCGCTTGCCGTTTTTAATCTCAATCATCTTTTCCTTAGGTACTAGAACCTCAAAAATCTTGTCCTTCATGTCCAGGCTGTCGGCCCGCTGGCGGATGCTCTCGGCGACCTTTTCCTCGTAACCGCTATAGGTATGGATGGCGTACCAGCGTTTCGATGTGTCATAGCGTTTGTTGCTCACAGTATAGTTCTCCCTTGTTTAGCTTGCTTTAGGTGAATAAATGA
>CAYRVE010000018.1:7023-8182 GCA_964427685.1 uncultured Candidatus Saccharibacteria bacterium
TGAAAAAACTTGTCCAGAACCCAGTCCACGCTGGCAATCGTGGCACCGAAGATAATGGCAAAAATTAATACTGCCGAGGTTAGTCGGCGGCCTTCGTTCCAGCCTGGCCAGGTAACCAGCTTGAGTTCCTGCCAGCTGCCGCGGAAATATTTGGGAATAAGGATTCTGAAGGGCTTAGAGTTAAAGACTCGGCTTGCGCCGCGCTTGGCCCTAGCTGATCCGGCCGACTTCGATAACTGGCCGCCAGTCTGCTTGATACGCGAGGCAGTCGAAGTTTTTTCGCCGGCTTCGGCGCCTTTTTGCAGGCGCTCGCGGAAAGTTTCCGGATTTTTAATCTGCCGTTTTTTGCTGGCAGGCTTCTCGGCCATCAGTCTTGTTCTCCCTTATATAGCTGGAAATTAAAAAGCCTACATGATTTGTAGGCCGTTGCTGTCAAGTTTAACACGCTGCAATCCAGAGGTCAAGACTGTGCCAGGTTAGGAAAGAACACGTTGAACGTCGAGCCCTTGTTGAGCTCGCTTTCCAGGTTAAGCTCGGCATGAATTAAACGGGCCAATTTCATGGTTACGTACAGGCCAAGCCCCGTACCGTTAGCCTGGCGTGTCCGATAGTCTTCGGAACGGAAAAACTTGTCATAAACCCGTTCACGGTCGCCTTTGCTAATACCGATGCCGGTATCTTGAACCGAGAAAAAAACGCCTAGCGGGCTGGGCTTGGCAGTGAGAGTGACGCCGCCTGATTCAGTGTATTTTATGGCGTTGGTGATAAAGTTTTGCAAGATTTCACGAACGTAGAGTTTGCTGGAATTTAGCAATTCTAAGTTTGGGTCAAGCACCAGTTTGAACTGCAAGCCTTTGGCTACGGCTTGAGGCTGGTAATTATCTGCCAGCTCTTGAGCCAGATCGTGAACGTTAATGGCCTCAACTTCAACTTGAAGTTTGCCGCGCTCCGCCCGGCTGAGTGTGGCCAAGTCGTTAATCATATCCGCCAAAAATAACACTTGATTGTGCGCATCTTTGAGAGCCTTTTTAATGGTCTCCATGTCGCCGCCTTTTCCAGCAATCATTTCGGCGTTGCTGATATTGCCTTCGGAAATAGCGATTGGCGTACGTAGTTCATGGCTGACTACGCTTATAAATTCATCGCGCTCCTCTTCCAG
>CAYRVE010000019.1:0-8083 GCA_964427685.1 uncultured Candidatus Saccharibacteria bacterium
TGGCATCGCTAGCTACAAACTGGACCAGCACATCCCCCAAGCAAAGACTCAAGACAACCAGAGCGGCATTGATACGCAGAACCATCAGTAATACTGCAGGTATCAAGACAATCGCGGCCAGCGTTAGTTCAGGTGACATATGACTCAACTATACCATGAGCAATATCACTGGCACATCTAATGCTGGACATGCGATACCCGCGTATAGGCCAGATAGATCACAACAGCGACAACAATCATGATAACTACTAGTAATGGCACGAAGCCTGATTGACTGTGAGGTCGTTTCATATAAGCATAATTATTAACGAAATGTTAAATCAGCACAAGCCGAAACCAGCTTAACTTGCTTATCTTAACTTCTTATGCTATAATATAGCTATGTCGTCGTCGCGCGAAAGATTACCAAAAATTATAACTCCCCTTGCCGCTTCTATCGGCGGCGCGGCTGTAGGCTCCTATCTGCGCGGACGAAAAGCACGCCGGCAAGGTCAGCTTATCAACCGGTTCGCGCAGGCAGCCAATGCGCGAGCAGAAAAAAATCAAGCAGAAAACGAGCGGCTGAAGCACGAAGTAGCTCACGATGATCTAACTGGCTTGCAGACGAAGAAGGCCTTTATCGCAAAAGGTAATAAACGATTATCACGGGCACGTCCTGATCAGGTGTTTGCGCTGGCGCTTTTTGATCTGGATAATTTCAAGGCTATTAACGACAAACACCCTGAAAAGTATGATGAGGGCGACAGGACCCTGAAAGGCGTCGCCGAGGTCTTGCATGAAAATGTTCGTAGCGAGGACAGGTCTCCCGACTTACTGGCACACGGCAACCGTGAAGACAACGCTGAGACCGCAAGACTCGGTGGTGATGAATTTGCTGGCTTATTTGAGGTGACTCCCCGCAACGAAAAAGGTATGGTCATGTCGCCGACAGAACGTGTGAGCGTCATTTGCGACCGTATACGCACGGGCATAAAAGACAGGTTTGACAACCGGCCGGATATTAAAGAGCTCGGCGGACTAGACATATCGATTGGCGTAGTAATTCGTGAACCGGGTGAAACAATGGAAAGTATGCTTAGCCGAGCCGCTCATCCTATGGGCCAAGAAAAAGATCAACATCACGCTGAAAACGGTACCTACAGATCTTAAAGCATGTTACGTTTTTTAGTCGTCGAGTTGCTTTAACAGCTCTTGTTGGCGTTTGCTGAGTTTAGTCGGAATATCAACCAGTATAGTAATGATTTGAGCGCCGCGGGTATTACCTTTTAGGTGCGGCACGCCATGATTGCTGAGCTTAAAGTCTGAGCCAGGCTGAGTGCCAGCCGGCACTTTCATACGCACCGGTCCGTCAACAGTCTGGACTTCAATCTCTGCTCCTAGAGCGGCTTGCACCATATCAATATGCTCCTCGCTGAGGATTAAATCACCTTCGCGGGTGAAATGTTTGTGCGGTTTAACGCGGATATTGACGTACAGGTCGCCTTTCGGACCGTTAGCGATGGCTTCGCCGTGTTCGCGCAAGCGGATGGTGGCTCCATCGTCGATACCGGCGGGGATTTTCAGCTGCACCGTCTGCTTCTTATGCTGAGTGCCCTTGCCTTTGCAAACAGAACAAACCTTTTCCGGCACCTTGCCGGCACCGTGACACTTAGGGCAGACCGCCGCCTGCTGGATATTGCCAAAGATAGTGCGCGATACGGTGACTACCTGACCCGAGCCCCGACATTGATCACAAGTTTTCATTTCATGGCCGGGCTCAACGGTAGCTCCCTTGCAATGTTCACAAGTATCGGCCAGGTTGAGTGTCAGATCGACTTCGGTGCCAAACACGGCCTGTTCGAAAGTTATCTCAACGCCGGCTTCCACATCGCGGCCGCGGGCCTGACGAGGCCGGCCTTGCGGCTGACCACCGCCAAAAAAACTGCTAAAGATGTCGCCCAGGCCCAAGTCACCGAAATCAAAGTTAATATTCTGGCCCTGACCCCCACCATATGGGTTACCGCCACCAAATGGATTGCCACCAGCGCCGCCGACGCCGGCATGGCCGAATTGGTCGTAGCGCTTGCGCTTCTCGGTGTCTTTCAGGACCTCGTAGGCCTCGTTAAGCTCTTTGAACTTCTCTTCATTGCCGCCGCGGTCCGGGTGATGCTCGATTGCCGCCCGCCGGAAAGATTTCTTGATCTCATCCGCCGAGGCATCCTTCTTGACCCCCAAAACTTCGTAATAATCACGCTTAGCCATAAATCAATATCCCGATTATTATGGCAAAGTCTACCAAGAACCATAGTATTTGATTAATGATCATTGGTTTTATGTGGTGTGCAACGGCATAAAAAGTCAGGATTACGCCGACAAGCATGAAAGAGACCCATGTAAAGAGCGAAACGTTAGCCGCGCTTTTATTGGTATAGATAATGATAGCCTGCGGTATAGCTACCAATGGATTCAGAACGGACACAAACATCATGGCCCGGTCGATTGCTTTCCGGTCAGTCTCGTTAAATTTAAAGTAATGCCAATTGAAAGTCGTACCCTTCAAATCACGTTTCTTCATTTAGCTCCAATTCCCGGCGTATTAGCATATCGCCTGCAGTCGTAAAAACTTGTTCATAACGTTCAGATGGAACAGCATCATACTCACGCCGCATTACACCTTCTAGCCTCTCTATCATCTCTTCTGAGGTTAGCGTGCCAGTACAATATGGCAATAGCCCAACCATAGTTTGGATTTTCGGATCTTCAGTTGCGGCTTGTACTGCTCGGTCTGCCCATGCCTGTCGCGCTTCGTCCGAAGGAATTTTCTCCCAAATTTCATCCATGCTAGTAATGATTTCGCTTTTACCGCTCATCGTTATATTCTACCAGTATCCGGTAGGGCTTACTTTTTCTTGTCGGACTTAGAGTCTTTGTTGTCGACGACTTCGCCTTCTACGGCTTCGTCTTTTTTGTCATTGGGCTTGTCGTCTTTGGAATCTTCAGCGTTTTCGGATTTAGCTTCGTCGGCTGAAGCTTGTTCGTACATTTTGCTACCGATTGGCATCAGTTTGTCGTTCAATTCTTTGGTGGCGTTTTCTAGGGCCTCTTTGTCAGCCTTTTCGTCGGCGACCACTTTTTTGGCGGCTTCGACGGCTTCGTCGAGAGTCTTTTTGTCGTCATCGCTAATCTTGTCGCCGCTATCTTTCTTGAGCTTCTCGGCTTGGTAGACAGCGCTGTCCAGTAAGTTGCGGGCTTCAACTAGTTCTTTCTTGGCCTTGTCTTCGTCGGCATGAGTCTCGGCTTCCTTGGCCATCTTCTCGACCTCAGTTTTATCTAGGTTGCCGGAGCCGCTGATGGTAATGCTCTGTTCTTTGCCGGAACCTTTGTCCTTGGCGGTAACGTTCAGGATGCCATTGGCGTCGATATTGAAGATGACTTCAATCTGCGGCACGCCGCGAGGTGCTGGCGGGATGCCATCGAGGATGAAGCGGCCGAGTGATTTGTTGCCTTCGATCATGTCGCGCTCACCCTGGGCCACATGAACTTCAACTTGCGGTTGGTTGTCGGCGGCCGTCGAGAAAACTTCGGATTTACTGGTTGGGATGGTAGTGTTGCGCTCGATTAGCTTGGTCATGACGCCGCCCATGGTTTCGATGCCGAGGGAAAGTGGTGTGACGTCTAGTAACAATACGTCTTTGACATCGCCCTGCAGTACGCCGCCCTGGATGGCCGCGCCGATAGCCACGACTTCATCCGGATTGACGCCCTTCATCGGGTCTTTGCCAAAAATCTTCTTAACTTTTTCTTGGACTGCCGGCATACGGGTCATGCCGCCGACCAGCACTACGGCGTCAATCTCGCTGGCTTTGACTTTAGCGTCTTTCAACGCCTTTTCACACGGCGCACCAGTCTTGTCGATTAATTCAGCAACCAGGCTTTCCAGCTTGGCGCGGGTCAGTTTGTGCTCGAAGTGCTTTGGGCCTTCGCTGTCAGCAGTTAAGAACGGCAGGTTGATGTCGACTTCCTGTGCGGTTGAAAGCTCAATCTTAGCCTTCTCGGCTTCGTCACGTAGACGCTGCATAGCGGCTTTGTCGTCAGAGATGTCAATGCCGTGCTCTTTCTTGAATTCACCGGCAAAGTAATTGATGATTACGCGGTCGAAGTCGGCACCACCAAGATGAGTGTCACCGTTAGTTGATTTAACTTCAAATACGCCGTCACCCAGTTCCAGGATCGAGATGTCGAAGGTACCGCCGCCGAGGTCATAGACAGCAATCTTTTCATCTTTCTTGCCTTCTTTATCAAGACCGTAAGCTAGCGCGGCAGCCGTCGGTTCGTTAATAATACGCTTTACTTCTAAACCGGCAATTTTACCAGCGTCTTTGGTGGCCTGACGCTGGGAGTCGTCGAAGTAAGCTGGCACTGTGATGACGGCTTCGGTAACTTTGTCGCCCAAGAAGCTTTCGGCGTCACTCTTCAGCTTGCCGAGAATCATGGCGCTGACTTCTTCCGGGCTGTATTCTTTGTCGCCCATCTTGACCTTTACGCTGGCGCCGCTTTTTACAATCTCGTAGCCCATCAGCTTGAGATCGCGCTGAACTTCCTTGTCGCTGAACTTGCGGCCAATCAGGCGCTTAACTTCATAGATAGTGTTCTTGGAGTTGGTAACTTGCTGACGGCGGGCCACTTGGCCGACCAGCCGTTCGCCATTCTTATTAACAGCTACGACGGAAGGCGTGGTGCGGTTGCCTTCACTGTTCGCGATAATTTCCGGCTTGCCGCTTTGCATTACAGCCATAGCCGAGTTAGTGGTACCGAGGTCGATTCCGATAATTTTACTCATAAATATGTATCTACCCTTCCATTAATTAGCAGTGTTAAATAACTAGTGTAAGTGTAGTAAATTAGCACTCTGCTGTCAAGAGTGCTAATTGTAGTTCTTTTATCAACACTGGTCTGTGGCGAATTCTTCTAAGAAGGCTTTTTCAACGTCACTTCGGTAAGCGTCAGGACCAATTTCCTTTTCGATTTTGAATCTATTAAGATTAACGGCGATAGCTTGGGTCCGAATCTCTGCTCTATCAAGAATATCAGTTTCATACGCGCCGTCCTGAGATATACCCACGGGGGTCAGAGCATCTCCTGCCATCCCCAGTACGTCGACCGCGAGAAGCCGGAACATCCTACGGCCAATTAGTAACTTATCCCTAAGGTTTAACCCCGTGCCAGTTGGAGTCTCTTTGAACACTTCCATTAACTTTTGACCTTCACCATGGCGTGGCGGATGACTTGGTCGCCGATTTTGTAGCCGGGCTGGAGTTCTTCGGCAACAATCTCTTGACCGCTGTCGCCTTCTTCGGCGGCCACGGCCTCATGAAGATGCGGGTTGAAAGGTTCGCCGACAGTCTTGATGCGCTCCACGCCCATTTCGGACAGAGTTTTCTCGAACTGTTTGGCCACGGCCTGGACGCCTTTGATATAGTCATTGTCCTTCAAGTCTGACGGTACGTGCTTGAGCGCACGTTCGAAGTTATCGATAACCGGCAAAAGATCATGAATAACGCTGCTTTTAACGCTAGTACGTAAACTTGCAACCTCTGCGGTATGCCGCCGACGCAAGTTCTCGGCGTCAGCCCGCTCGCGCTTGAGAGCTGCGGTCAATTCTTCTATTCGTGGGTCTGCTTTTGGATTGCCTTTGGGTTTACTCATAAAGTACTTCTTCCAGTTCCTGGCCGGCTAACGAAACTAGAGCCATAACGTCGCGGTAGCTTTGGCGGGTCGGGCCAAGTGTGCCGATGTAACTGCGGTCGCTGAACGGGCTGCGGAAACGGCTGATAACCAGACTGGCCCCGGCGCTACGGCCAATTGGATTTTCCTGGCCGATGTAAACGCTGAGCGGCTCATTGGGCGCGGCTTCGCGCAACCACGGTTCGAGGTTATCCAATAGCCGGGCCACCTGCTGGGCCTGCGGACCACCGATGAACTCCGGTTGGCCAAACAGATTAGATAGGCCGCTCATATAGAGTTGGTTGCCGATGGTTGCTAGGCCAAGGTTATGAGTCAGCTCTACTAAGGTATCAACGGCATTGCGGATCATACGCTCTGGCGCGCCGGCTTGTTGGACGCGGGCTGACAGAGCCTTTTCGGCGCGGCCTGGGGGTAGTTTTTGGTCTTTCGACTCGTTAAGACTGTTAACGTAGAGGCGGTAGCCTTTGTCGGTCGGCACACGGCCGGCGCTGGTGTGCGGCTGGGCAATGTAGCCGTGACGTTCCAAATCGGCCATCTCGGCCCTGATAGTAGCCGAACTGACATTAAATAGTTTGGCCAGCAATGTAGAGCCGACCGGACTAGCCACTTCGGCGTACTGTTCAATAATGGCGCTTAGGATGTCTGTCTGTCGCTGGGTCATAATGACTGTATTTTACAATTTTTGGCACTCCCCCGTCAAGAGTGCCAAAACAGTTACTATTGGAGCGTACTTGCTTCAGGCGTAGTCGCCAAGTATCGCAGTGTCAGGGCACCTTCTACCGTTCTGGCCGCTAAACTTACTGAGCGCATAACCGCGAACATTGATAACGTGTTGCTCTCCTCTCCAAGTATAAAGAATTCTCGATCGGACACCCCGTGCAAACCCATCATGTCGTCTTCGATCACCCCCTCTGTATATGTATCGGTGCTCAGACTTGTTAAAAGCTGGGTGTGCTCACTTCTGCCTAGAGTTACGCTAGTATGCTTCACTGTGCCGTCACCGCGCAGTTTTTCATCAAGCTTGATCAACGAATGGACGTCTGAAGTTTCCCCGTGAACATGTATCTTGCCAGCCCTGCCCTTTTCGTCAAATTTATTTGGTAAACCAAAAGCAGTTCTGCTGATTCGGCGCAACATCACTCTCTCTAGCGTATTGCCTTTGAATAAACTCTGTTCGGTTGGGCTAAAGTCGTCTCTTTCGGGCATGGTTTTTTATTATCGTCTTCGTAGCCTCTGATTGCAAGCGCTAGAGTTTTGACAAGAGGTCTTGGGCGAGATCTCTGGCGGCTGTCGATTCCTTACCAGCCGGCGCGCCATGGGCAATGGCGTTGACGGCTTCGACCGCTTGCTCCAGGTCATCATTAATGACGAAGCGGAAGTAGTCCTTTTGCAAAGCTTCTTGTAACTCCAGTTTAGCGGCTTGCATGCGGCGTTGAATATCCGCAGGGTCTATGTCGTTGTCATAGCGGCTCTTTAGACGCTGCTGCCATACCTCGTAACTTGGCGGCAGAATAAACATCGCTTGGACGCCTGGTGATACCGCTTTGTATTCGGCCACACCCTGCACTTCCATGTCAGTGAGCGCAGTTTTGTGGTCATCGTGTGCTTTTTGAATCTCTGCCACGCTGGTGCCATAAATATTGCCACTATACATTTTGGCCTCAACAAAGGCTCCATCATCGGCTAGTTTTTCGGCTTCGCCTAAGCTTATAAAGTGATAGTCTATGCCGTCTTTTTCCAACGTGCCGTGGTTTTCGCGCGGCTGGCGCGTGGTGTGCGAAACAATATGATGATATTGTCCGGTTTTTAGTAGCTGGTGTTTGATACTGTCTTTGCCGGCGCCAGACACGCCGACCAGTAGTAAAATCGGTGTGTCTTGAATTAAAGCAATTGTGGCGGCTGAAGGTTTGTAATGCTCAAGTTTTTGTTTCAGACCCGCCGCCTGCGCGGAATCATCCATCGCTTTAGTATAAACCGCACAATGCTTTTACGGCAAGTCAAATATTAAATTCTGTTAGTCGCGTTTTAGCATGACGGTGAAGGCTTCGGCTGGGATGTCGACTTTGCCAAATTTTTTGAGGCGCTTTTTGCCTTTAGCTTGTTTGGCCAGCTGTTTTTTCTTACGCGAGACATCGCCACCGTACAGGCCGCTAGTGACGTCTTTGCGGTAAGCGCTGATGTCTTCGCGGGCAATAAATTTGCCGCCGATAGCCGCCTGCAAGCTGACCTTAAAGTTTTGGCGCGGAATAACGTCTTTAAGTTTTTCTACCGTTTCGCGGCCAAGAGCCTGGTCTTCGGAGCGGTGAGCCATGACACTGAGCGCGCCAACAATTTCACTGGCCACGTAGAAGTCCACTCG
>CAYRVE010000020.1:0-7790 GCA_964427685.1 uncultured Candidatus Saccharibacteria bacterium
TGCCCGGAAGATAATCAAAGCCGTACTATTAGGCGCGACAGCACATAATAGTGACGCCACGCCAAAACCAATCAGTCCGAGCGTCAGGATCTTTTTACGACCTAATAGATCGGACAATGAGCCGGCAATCAAAATAAATGAACCCAAGGTCAGTAAGTAGGCATCGACCACCCACTGCTGCGCCGCCAGGCCGCCGCCGAGTTCACGCTGGATGGCCGGTAGCGCCACATTAACGATTGAACCATCTAAAAACGCCACGAAAGAAGCCAAGATGCTGACTACCAAAACTAACCGTTGCTGCTTGGTCATGTACATTTAGGATAGCAGACCGTTTCACTTGCCACAGACGCTTATGGTTTAATTAAAGGTATGACCAGGCTTTCGCAATCATCTATTGACCGGCAACAGCACATCCCGCCGCATATCCAGCAAGCCATGAACCAGCATATGCAAGGCACTATGCCGGCGCATTTGAAGCGTTACATGGGCGAAGGCGCCTACGTACCTAGCCATGCCCAAAGAGCCATTAATGACCATATGCAGAGCACCATGCCGGCGCACCTCAAGCAATATGCTGGCGCCTACATGGAGCAACAGGTGTTAAATCCGAACGCCGCGCCTGGCGCTGTAACGTCGCCCAAGCCACAAGCTCCGGTGCCAGACCGCATGCGGCTAGATCATTCTAGCGTAGCGACCACGCAGTATGATGCTAAATTTAACAATAGTTTGTTCGCACCCGACCCCCAGGCAGCGCCGCCTGCCCCACCCCGGCAGCCCCAAGCACAACCTCAACCGGTAGTCAGCGGCGGTGAAACGCCGCCAGCTGACCCGAGTTCGCCGGATTATGGTTTTATCGTCCAGCCGCCTAAACCGCCGCGCCGCGGTCTGAGCCTGCCGGGACTCTCTGGTGGCAGCTCACTAGTGGTACGGATTATTGTAGTCCTAGGCGGCCTGCTGATACTTTTAATAATATTCGCTGTTATTAAAGGTTTGCTCGGTGGTGGTGGCAACACCCAAGCCCTGGTGACTGTCGGCCAAGATCAGCAGGAAATGATCCATATTTTGACCGGTACTGGTCAAATTGGCCAGCAGCAGGCCGTGCTCTCCGACAGCAACCAAAATTTTTCCGCTACGGCCAAACTCAGCCTGACTAGCGCCCAGACCCAGCTCGTCACCTACATGAAGACCAACGGTAAAAAAGTCAGCACTAAGACCCTAGGTCTAAAAGTTAGCCCAGCTACTGATCAGCAGCTGACCGCCGCCGCCAGCAACACCACCTACGATACGACTTTCAAACAGATCATGCAGTCCAAGCTGACAAATTACGAGTCAGCACTTAACACCGCCTACAAGCAAACCAAGGGGCCAAAAGGCCGCAAACTGCTTATTGACGAATATAAAGGCGCTCGCCTGCTCCAAACCCAGCTAAACTCGCCCCCCAGCTAAGCGCCAGTCACCAGCTGGTAGCTATGCCTGATTAGATCCTGTACCTCTGGCCATTGTATTTGGCCAGTCAACACTAACGTGTTCCAATGTTTCTTATTGAGATGATAGCCGGGCATAACTTCATCGTACTTATCACGCAAAAGCTGGCTGAGCTTGGGGTCGCACTTTAAGCTCACCTGCACCGGATTCTTACTTTCCCTGATCAGCGCGAACATTTTGTCGCCGGCTTTATATACCGCCACGCCCTCGCCAAACGGGTAATCCAACCGCGCATTCGGCATACTCAAGATATAATCTTCAACTGTTTTATGATCCATGCTTAACATTGTAATATAATCGGCCATAAAGATTTCTCCAAATGATTATGTCATAAAAGTATTGCAATTATTTTAATTAATTGTATACTACTAAGCCTACGGACAGTTTTGGTGGGACTCTGCCCATAACCGGGAGTCCATTTTGAATAAGTTTACTAAGAGTTTACGTATCGCAACGGTAGCAACCGTAGCTTTCGTAATGATAGTCGTCCAGTTGCAGGCGCCGATTGCTTCATCTGCCAAGTTTGCCCCTGCCTTCACGACAGTAGCCAAGAAAACCTCTACGCCAAAAGCCCCTAAAGCGACCGCTCCGACCATAAGCATCACTAGCCCCGCTAAAAAAGCCACGCTCAGCGGCACTCAAACCGTCACCGTCAATGTTACCGATAAACAAGGTGTCGCCAACGTGCAGTATCAGCTAGATGGCGTAAATCTTGGCAGCGCCGTTACCACAGCTCCATACAGCTTCAGCTGGGACACTACCACTGCCACTAACGCTAGTCACAAACTGACCGCAGTGGCTACTAATACCGTCAGCCTCACCAAAACTTCGGCAGCTGTTACCGTCACTGTTAACAATCCTGTTCCGACTCCGCCGGTTCCCGCACCTACACCGCCAATCACAAGCCCGACTACGCCGCCTACCAATACCAGCCTGTCGCAAACCGCCAAAGTCTCGTTCACTTTTGATGACAGCCTGGCCAGCACCTACACCAACGCTATGCCCACCTTGGCCAAGTATGGCCTGACCGGCACCGACTACGTTATCACTGACTGCGTCGGCATGATCACGGCGCCCAACACCTGCCACGCCAATACTGACACAACCTACATGTCATGGGATCAGGTAGAAGGCCTGCAGAACGCTGGTTGGGAAATCGGTTCGCACACCGCCACCCACCCCTACCTGGCAACTAGTGACGCTACGGACGGCCAGCCCAATGTCTTAACCCCCGACCAAGTCACCCAGGAACTCGTCCAGAGCAAAGCCGATTTGGCTGCTCATGGCATCAACGCCACCGATTTTTCAACTCCATATGGCGATTACAATAACGCCGTGCTTGCACAGGTCGCCAAATATTACGCTTCTCAGCGGGGTTTTGCCGACCAGAACAATAACGACTGGCCAGCCTACAACGACTACATCATTAACGACTATCAGGTTGAGGGCACAACTACGGTCGCCCAGGTAGAAGCTAAGATCGATGACGCTATTGCCAATAACCGCTGGTTGGTGCTGACTATGCATAACATCTTGCCTAACGCCAGCACTAACCCTGACGATTACGAGTGGAGTACGGCCCAGTTGGACCAAATAGCGGCTTACGTAAAAGCCAAGCAGGATGCCGGCTTAGTGCAGTCTGTCCATGTCAACCAAGGCCTAGTTACCAGCAGTACCAACTTGCTGCCAAACGGTAGCTTCAACGACGGTATTGCTGACGGCTGGACAACCGACGCCCCGGCCAATATAACCGCCGATAGCGGTAATAACGGCAGCTATCCTGATCCGACGAATGCCGTTAAGCTAACCAGCATTCCCTCCGGCGAAGCACACTTATTCTCGCCCAAGGTAGCTGTTGCCCCTGGCACTACTTACATCCTTAAGAACTTTCTAAACGTACAAAGTATCAGCGGCGGCTCTGTCGGTTTCTACATTGACGAATACGATGCCAATGGCAACTGGATTTCCGGGCAGTACAAAAAGGCCGAACCATCAGCCTTTGTCGAAGACCTGAACTTTAGCTATACGCCAAGTTCAGCCAACGTGAAATCTGCCAGCCTGCAGATCATCGTCGGCGGCACTGGCATTACGGCATATGTCGACAATGTTCAATGGTTCCCCAGCGGCATCACGCCTACCCCGCCGCCAGCGCCAACCAATTTAGTCGCTAACGGCACTTTTGACAGCGGCATCAGTGGCGGCTGGACTACCGACGCCCCGGCCAATATAACCGCCGATAGCGGTAATAACGGCAGCCCCAACAACCCGGTTAACTCTGTAAAAGCCGTGGCAACCACTAGCAACAAGCACCTGTTCTCGCCAAAAGTAAGCGTCACCTCTACCAAGAGTTATACCCTGACAACTTACCTGAACCTACTGGCTAACAGCGGCGGCGAAGTCGGCTTCTATGTCGACGAGTACGACGCCAACGGCAACTGGATCTCCGGGCAGTACAAGACCGGCGTCACGGCGGTTGGCGCCAAAGATGTCAGCCTCATCTACACGCCTAGCTCAGCCAACGTCAAATCAGCCAGTTTACAGGTCATTATCGTCGGCAATTCCGGTATCACGGCCTACGTCGACGATGTCCGCTGGTACCAGAACTAGCACCTAGCATAAGCGCTTAGATAAAATATACTTTACAATCTGTCATGTTTATGTATAATAGATGTTAAGAGGATCTTAGATCTCCAGAGGGTATGCCTGCAGCACGTGAACAGGCATGCCTTTTTTAGTTCCCGGGTTCTCGTTAAAGATCTAGGAGGTCTTATGTACGGAGGCAAAGGCGGCGGTGCCGCATCAGCAGCTACTACTGCAGCTGGTGTTGTTGTACTACCCAATACAGGTGGCAACCATCTTTTACTGGTTGCATCCATAGTGAGTATCGCAGTCGGTGGGGCTATCATACTCTCAAGCTTAGTTCGCTTAGCAGCTAAGCGGGCTTACAAGGCCTAAAAACCTAAGATAAAGGGAGGGGACAGGACGTTCTATAAGGACGTTAGTCTCCTCCTTTTTGATTGGCTTACAAGTTATGAAACGCCAAGATTTACAGTTTTACTTCTTTATCGGCCTGTTTTTCGTACTGGTCGGCCTGTTACTGAGTTCCCAGCATTTGGTCCAGCAGTGGCAGCAGAAGAATTCCCAACCGGTCTTCGCGACTGGGATTAGCCAAGCCAACCAGACTAGGAAAGCCATTATTAGCGGTACGCCCTCGCATATCGACATACCCGGCGCGGACATCTCCGTCGACATCGAGCCAGGTTATTATAATAAATCTTCGCAGACCTGGACGCTTAGCCTGACCAAGGCCGAATACGCTACCGTCACGCCGAGGGCTAATAACGGCGGCGGCAATACTTTCATTTACGGCCACAACCGCTGGGCGGTTTTCTACAAACTGCTCAAAGTCCAGCCCGGCGATGAGGCCATTGTCACCACCACCAACAACCATACTTTCGTTTACAAGCTAGCCGGACGCCACGACACCAGCCCAAACGACACTTCTTTGTTCCGTTACCAGGGGCCGCCAATTTTGACACTGCAAACCTGTTCCGGCCTGTGGTACCAGAACCGCAGCCTGTTTGTCTTTAACCTGGTGAAAGCCACGTAGAGGCTAGTATGCTTTTATCTATCCTGTTTTACCTGTTCATCACCATCAGCGTCATCGACATTATTCACCTTGGTTTGTATCTGGTCGGCGCCAATTATTACGACATCCGCCAGTTCCAGCGCGCCAGCCGCATAACTAAGCGAAATCACCACGATTTGCGACCGCTGGTCAGCGTGCTGATTCCGGCCCACAACGAAGAGCTGGGTATTATCCGCTGTCTAGATTCAGTCCGCCGCAATACCTACCGCAAGCTGGAAATTATAGTGGTCGACGACGCCTCCAGCGACAATACCCGTAAATTAGTCCGCGACTACATAGCAAAGTACCCAAAACGAAACATCCGCTTGATGTACAAGCGTCGAAACGTCGGCAAAGCTGAGGCCCTGAACCATGTCCTTCGAAACGGCGCCAGCGGCGATCTGATAATGACACTCGACGCTGACTCAGTGCTCCACCGCAAGGCTATCAGCAACGCTGTCAGTTATTTCGCTAACCCAAAGGTCGTCGGCGTTGCCGCCAACGTACGCATCATGGACAGTTTGACAGTGCTTGGCCTGCTTCAAAAATTTGAACACATGGTCGGCTATCGCTCCAAAAAGTTTTTTACCGTCACTAATAGCGAATACATCGTCGGCGGAGTGGCCTCGACTTACCGGCGCGCAGTGCTCAAAAGAGTCGGTTTTTATGATCACGACACCACTACAGAAGACATTGGTCTGAGCCTCAAAATCGTCGCCCAAGGCAACAAGGAAAACCGTATTATCTACGCAGCTAACGTGTTAGCCATGACTGAAGGCGTCCAGACCTTCAAGGCTCTTATGCGCCAGCGTTACCGCTGGAAACTGGGCGGCCTGCAAAACCTCATCAAGCACCGCGGCCTGCTGGCCAACACCGACAAACGCTATAGCCGCGGCCTGACCTTCTATCGAATACCAATGGCTTTTTTCGGCGAGTTAATGATTCTGCTCGAACCGCTGGCCATCGGCTATGTCGTCTATGTTTGTTACATGCTGGCCAGTTTTTCTATGCTAGTCGGTGCCTATATGACCATCACCCTATATTTGTTGTTCAACCTCTGGCCCGATGAACACATGAGCGTCGCTAAGAAACTCCGGATGAGCTTATTCGCGCCGGTTATGTACTTTGTGTTCTATTTGATTAACATCGTCCAGCTAGCGGCCATCTTCCGCTGTATCGCCAACTACCGGCAGACCCTGAACCGTTCGGCCATCAGTAGCAACTGGGTATCTCCCAAACGTCGCGGCGAAGCCCAGGTCCAGTTCTCTTAATCCGACTGCTTTTTAAACCACTCCAGATAATGCTGCAACTCAGCGATGCTGGCCTGGATGTCATCAAAAGCCCGGTGGACTTCCTTTTTCTCAAAGCTCACTCCATATGCTCCCTGCATAAATACTTTCCAGGCAGACACGTCTAACATCCGATAATGCAACTTCAAATCCAACTGGGGCCACCACTGGCGAATGAACGCCCGGTCGTTATGAATACTATTGCCAGCCAGCACCGCAGGCTCCGAACCGAATTGTTGTTCAACCAGCTCGATCAACTCCTTCTCGACCTGCTCGCTTGGCTTGCCGCTATCCAGCTTGTTCACAAATTCGTCACGGTTAGCTGGAAAATCCTTCCACCAGATATTTTTCTGCATACGATCGACCACCAGATCACGGTCCTGCTTAACAATCGCCTCATAACTGGCCAGTGTCTTAAACTTAAAATCAGTTATCTCGGCCGCCACCTCTAGAATCACATCTTTTTCTGGATCTAGCCCGGTCATTTCCAAATCCACCCACAACAGTTTAGTCGGCACAGCGCTTTTATCAATCATTGTCGGTATTATACCGTATTAGGTGTTGGCGCGGGCAGTACTCAGGGCGTCACTGTACCACTTAAGGTCAGCCAGCAACGTTTCCAGTGCATTTTGCGGACCGTAAGGGTTGGCGGCAACTTCAGCGTCCAGCTTGCCTCTTTCGTCTATCTTGTCGCTCATGCCGACCATAGCCAAGGCATTAGGCGAAGGGACTATGGCAGCCCTGCTCTCCGACAAGATCTCTTTTAGGTTGGTAGCCGCTCGAGCGCCGCCGGCCGAACCGTGCGAGACGACAGTTGCAGGCTTGTGTGTCAGTTCCTGCGTCACAAAGTCCAACGCATTCTTGAGAACACCGGTAATAGAGTGATTATATTCCGGTGTTACGAAGATATACGCATCAAACTCCTCAAGTTTATCGAGCCACTTTTTGACCGCCGGATCGATTTTACGTTCCGGGTTATAGCGCGGTGACGCCGGTTCATTAAAAAACGGCATGGGGTAATCTTTAAGATCAACGACTTCTGCGTCGACACCTTTCACTTGCATAGCACCCTGCGCCACCCACTCTGCCTGGCGCGGTGTTTGACGTTTCGGCCGGGTAGACCCAATTATTACTGCTAATTTCATATTTTGTACTCCTTATGGTATACTTTTTATAGTATTAAGTAATTATCAGTATAAGCTCATTACTATACTTTGTAAAGTATGAAATTCTCCCCTGTTACTAAACCAATTGAACCAAAAGTAGGCTGTATAGCGTCCGCCATGCAAATTGTTGGCAGCAAGTGGACAGCCCTGATTCTGCGCGATCTCTTCAGTGGGCCAAAACGTTTTTGCGAGCTAGAAAAATCCGTTGGGCATATCAATCCG
>CAYRVE010000021.1:0-4489 GCA_964427685.1 uncultured Candidatus Saccharibacteria bacterium
CGAACCTGCGACCTCGTGGTTATGAGCCACGCGAGCTGCCGCTGCTCCACCCCGCGTTATCATCCTTGCGGACGTTGATTTTGTGTTAAATACAGTCTACCAAACAGAGGTCATCAAGTCAATTGTTGTTCTGGCGGTGCATGAAGAAATCGACCCATGACTGGAAGTTGCGCTGATATGCCGGCAATCGGTCGCTGGCGGTCGGTGTTTTATTGGCTGGCGGATTAACCGTATAGGCCAGAGCCACGCTGGCTGGTACGATAATTTCCTTCTCGCCAGGCGACGCCAGGCCAAAGTTCTGGCGAGCCGACAGCTCCAGGTATTGGTTGCTGTTAAAGTAGTTGTTTTGCAGGGCCAAGTTATTGTTCTTGAGCTTTTGGATGTCAGTTTGCTGGCGTAGCCCCGAGATCTGTTTTTGCAGGCCGTAGTTAGTCTGGATAGTCTTGATACCGCTCCAACTTATCAGCAAAACGATTACCACGAATAGCACCTGGCCGGCGAACCGGACGTCGCCTAGCCGTTTTATGAAGTTAATTATTGTGTTTGCGTAGTTTTTTATTTGCATACAGCGCCATGGAACATTATATAACTTTGACCCTTGGTCTGCTATACTCGTCTCTGTTAGACGTACGACCGGCGAGGGGGTGTAGCTCACCGGTTAGAGCAGGCGGCTCATAACCGCTTGGTAGTTGGTTCAATTCCAACCACCCCCACCACAACTAAGCCTTAGCTTCCGTAACTATACGTTGACCCAACACCTTCAGCACGTAAATCTTCGTGGTATTCTACCAAAGCATCAAGTTCTCGCGAGCCTATAATTCTATTATCGTCCAGGATTAGCGCCACATCGGACATTGTCAGGACAGACTCCATAGTATGCCCGGCAAGTGCTAACGCGCCTTCACCGCCTTCTTGACGATCAAGCATAACCACAAAACCAGATGTTTCTAGCCCAGCTTCTGCCAGATTCGCCGCCGAAACTATCTTGGAATCCGCGTTAGTAACTACGTCGTCAATCTGTATTACGCTACTTTCCGGCAAGAAACTGCGTTCAATCGCCTCGTGCTTTCCGTAATCTTTCTTGCCAACTCGTCCCCACAAATATGATGCGTCCGTCTCGCGAGCGACAACTGCGCCAATAGCGGTAGCGGCTTGCGGGATGCCATAGAGCTGTGTATCCCCTTTACCCTGTAACGTCCTAACCTTATCCGCATAGCTTTTCACTGCCAGAGATGCCAATTCTCTTTGCTGGCTGGGGGTCATCCCAAGGTTATGGTCAACTGACAGCAAGGGTCTCTGGTTATAGTAAATCGGCGATTTGCGTCCAGATTTAAGAGTAGACTCACCAAATTTGATAATCCCTCTTTTTGATAATCCAACAACAAGTTCTTCTTTTTTGTCAGGTGAAAGTTCTGCAGACATGTTCCTTCTTCCCCCGCCCTTACTTATAGTAAAAAGTATACAGAAAACTATATTTCTTGCCAGGTAAATTTTATTATGGTTACGCTTAACATGAAAAACCTATTAGTCAATAAATTTGACAACACCTGGAATCGGTGTATACTGAATTTTAGAGATTTATAAACATAAACAAAAAGAAAGAAAGGAACCATGACCCTCACAGAATTAGATAATGCAAAGCCAGGCCGATCTGTCGGCAATATTAGACATGGCAGTGGCCAGCTAATCGACACAGATATTACTAGGGGTATTGTGCCGGAATCAAGCGGTCTAGCGGCCGATGACGCCAAAGTATATGTAGCAACTGACAGCGCCGGTAGGGCCGATGTAGCCATTGGTCTGGAGCACATCCATGATGGCGAGGCAGACCTCGGCATAGAAACCTTTGACGGAAATGATTTGAATGACCTTCCGTTCGCACAAAAACTTGTTCTAGAAGCAATGCGCCAAAGCGGCGTACGGCTCGTTAGCCTTAATCCAGAGGTCGCGGCTATCCCTGAGGAAGCTTTACCACAAGTTGGTTTTCAGCCTGATCCGTCCGGCGAAACATACACCTTTTCGCTAGCAGCGTAAGCTGCATCCATTAATCGGTTGAGCTCATCTGTGCCTTTGGCTGACATGAGCTTTTCGCGCAGTTCTTTGGCGCCGTTAAAATTATTGATATAGATTTTGCAAAATTTGTTGAGGGTCTGGACCGGCCGCTGTCTGTCCTGCCAGGTCTTGGCAAACAATTCGACGTGTTTTTTATATAAGGCGATACGGTCTTCTGCCGGCATGTCCGGCCAAGGGCTATTTTCGGCAAAAGCAAATGGATCTTCAAACACGCCGCGGCCGATCATGACTCCATCCAGCCCGTATTGTTCGGCCAGCTCTAATCCGTGTTGACGGTCGCGCACATCGCCGTTGCCGACAATTAGCGTATCGGGCGCCAGTTTGTCGCGCAATTCCCTGGCTTCACCAATCTTGTCCCACTGCGCCGGCACTTTGCTCATTTCGCGCCGGGTCCGACCATGGATAGCCAGCATGTCCAGCTTTTGTTGGAATAAAAACTCAATCCAGCCCATATCAACTTCGTTAAAACCCAGTCTGGTTTTGACGCTCAACGGCAGCTTTCCAGCTAAGCCCTCTCTGGTGGCGTCAATTATCGACTTGGTCAGTTCGCGGTCATTCATCAGCGCGCTGCAAGTACCGTTTTTTACGATATTCTTCTCCGGGCACCCCATGTTCAGATCCACGCCGGCAAAATTCGTGCCCTCTGACAGGCCAAGTTCGTGGGCAAACGTGCCATCGGCCAACTGCCGCGCCGTTTTATAGAAATTCTCTGGCTGTTTGCCCCATATCTGAGCAATTAACGGCTGTTCGGTCGGAGTAAATAATAATTTTTTCAGCAATTTAGGGCGACCGGGACTTTGCAGGCCATCCACGTTCACAAACTCTGTAAAATACAAATCCGGCGGCGCGCAATCAGCGATTATTTGACGGAATACAGTATCCGTTACATCATCCATCGGCGCCAATACGAAAAAAGGCTTAGGCAGACTGTTGAAATCCATTACTCCATATTATAAAGCAGTCTACGCCGTTTCGGCACGGTGTAAACGGTGGCGAAGTTCGCCAAGTACGCCCTGTATAGCTAGTGGCTCCGAATCTGCGCCGGATTTGGCCTCCATGACTTTTTCGACACTCTCACTAGTAGCCAAGCTACCCGCATAAGCGGTTTCTTCGGCCGAGGCCTCGCGTCTACCAGACTCGGCCCCTGCCTCTAAAGTAGTTCCCGGTGTTCCATCATTTCCCATACTCCCAGCATAATAGCCCGCCGGCTTTATGGCTGTGAAGATTCATACTATTTGTGGATAGGCGGTGGATAACTTGTGGGTAACTTAAGCGGCTCTGTCCGCGGCTTCCGCTTCTTGAGCGGCCTTTAGATCCAGCGCCGGCTTATAGCGCTCCAGATAACTCTCACAACCGGTTCTCGATTGTATCAACTTAAAACGGCGAGAGTTAATATAGAGACCCTGCATGACAGTCATGCGCTGCCAGGCATGTCTCACATCGCGGCTTGTTCCCCGGCGATGCAGGCTGAACGTTATGGCTCTATGGACACCATTAACGGCGAGTGCCGGCCAGATATTATTCAGCGCCGCGGTTTCTACGGTCTCATGGAACATCTCGTCCGCACGTTTCATCGCCCGCTCCAAATTCTTGTCTTTGTAGTGCGCATATGCGGCCGCGCCGGTAGCTTGGCCGTGCAGCATGACCATCAAGTCGTGGTCGCTGATATATTCTGCTTCCAGGGCATTCATCTTCTCGATATAGTTCTTCATGATGTGCCCGCCTGACCGGTCAACTGTTTGCCGTGTCTCGGCTCTATTGCGTTCCGCCTGGTTCGCTTTTTGCGTTCGCGTCCTTGTAAAGCTTACGAGAGCGGCCGCACTGTGGCCAACCGTATCAAACTCGTCGGGCGGGAAAACAACACCCGGGTGCGCATTCCTATGCTGGTGATCGACTTTGAATGGAAGCACCAGGCCCATGTCTTCGGCGATTCTTATCCCGGCTGACCGCTTCAGCTTAACTAAAGAGATAGCGTCTTCATAGCGCGGGTCGCTTCTATCTATATAAAGCCCTCTGGTGATTTTCTTGGGAGTAGCCAAACTACGTTCAGCCTGACCGACCCCAAGTGCCGGATCAGTCGCGGCTTGCGGCGCGGGCAAAGGCGCCAAAGCGGCCCCATAGCGACGCGCTAACTTACCTAAGGTGATACGCTTCTCAGGATCAAGCCGGGGAAGATCTGCTATCGCGTACGGGATCACGCCTATCGACTCGTCAAGCAGTTCAACTGGTGTTGGCCCCAGTTCCATTTGTCCGCTATCAATCATTTTAGCTCTATTGGGCATGCTGTCTTTCTAACTTAATAAAATCGGATACTAATTATACTGCTTTTTGCCAGTTTTATCTAGTGCCCGTCTCTTGAATGCCGTGCGCTAGATTGCGATTTGGGGCGTGAGACGCTCGGAAATCTCTTGGCGGC
>CAYRVE010000021.1:4589-7412 GCA_964427685.1 uncultured Candidatus Saccharibacteria bacterium
AGTTCAGGGTCTTTGGACCGCACAACTTCTACTTCACCGACAAACTCACCGGTCGCTCTTTCTTCCGTCTCAATAATAGTTTCTATGCCAATAGACTGCCCAAATTTAGCCTTAGCACTGCGGCGAAAATAACCATGCCTTTCCTCGGCGGTACGGATGGCACCGTTTTTAGGATTTTCTAGGCGCTCTAATTCGGTTGGTATATCTGTTCCGGGTCTAACTTTTCCGGCGTGGAGCGCGCGCTGATGTTTTTTAATGTTAGTCAGGTTGCGCTTACTTTTGCTAGCCAGATCTAAAAATTGGAGGGCGTCCGCTTCAGCCTTCATGGTTTCTTGTTCGGGAGTAAGCGGCTGGGGTTTAGGCTCAGGAGCTGGCGAAGTTGGCGCCTGGAAATAAGCGTCGTCTACTTCTACCACAGCACCCATAGCGAGTGCCGCCGGCGTGGGAGCCAGCATCGAAGCTTGGGTGGTGGGGTCGACTTCGTGTTTTGGGGTCATAACAGATAGTATTATATCACGCTTATGCAAATTTGACAAGAGGTGGGAGGTGTTTTATTCCCATTTGAAGACACGGAAGGCGACAGCGTAGATGATGATCGTCCAAATCAGCAATAATCCTAGCTGCGGGCCAATCTGGGTGAGATGCTTGCCTTCGGTAACAATCATGCGGACGCCGTCAATCACCGGTGTTAATGGCAGGTAGCCTGAAACTGTCTGTAGCCAGTGCGGCATCAGGAAACGCGGGAAGAAGGTGCCGGACAGGAATAGCATCGGGAATACCACAATATTACTCAGCGGCGCCGCCTGGCGTTCATTCTTGGCCCAGCCGCCGATAGCCAGTCCGATACCCAGAATAGTAATGATGCTGAAGATTAAGAAAATAACGATTTCCAGGTAGTTGCCAACTACTGTCAGGTTGAACACCGTTATAGCGACAGCGAACATTACGGCCAGTGATACGAGGCCGATGATGGCCTGGGAGATCATGGTCGAGGTAAAATACTGCCAGACTTTCAGTGGCGTAGTGTGCAGGCGGCGCAAAATACCCTGCTTCTTCAGTTCGGGGAATACATTAACCGGGCCGAAGATACCGAGGCCGACGATTGAAAAGCCAAGCAAGCCGGCAAAGGTGTAGTCGAACTGGGTCAGGCTCTTCTCGTTGAGCTGCTTGCCGGTGACACTGAAGGGTGCTTGCGTAGAAACAAGCTTGGAGTTCACGGACTGGAAGCTGCTGGTCAGCAGCGAGGTCAAAGTTTGGCCAGCGGTAGCGTTATTCTCGGTATAGACGACCTGGGCCTGGCCTGAGGGGTACATCTGGCCGGGTTTAACTGCGCCGAAGCTTGGCGGCAGCACAATGGTGCCGTCTAGCTGGCTTTTGTCCATTTTGTCCTTCGCGGCGCCCAGCGTATGGATATCCGAGTTGACTTTAAAAACCTTGTTGGAATTGATCTGTTTGATATATTGCTTGGAAAAAGCGCTGTTAGATTGGTTAACGATTGCTACGCTAAAGGTCGTCCCGCCGTTGCCTTTGGAAATACTGCCGAAGACAAACAAGAAGATAAGCGGGAACAGTATGCCGAAGAATATTGCCAGGCGGTCGCGGAAAAAGCGCCTGGTGTTAAGCCGGGAAAAAACCGCTACGGTATACAGTGATTTATTCATGGCTACTCCCGAAGTCCTTTTCCGGTCAGGTCGATGAATACATCCTCAAGATCGGCCTGCTCTACTCGTTTTTCCTTGTGAAAGCCGCGCTTTAAAAGTTGTTTGACGAGATTTTTCGGCGTGTCTATGGCGATGATTTTACCGTTATCCATAATAGCCACCCTGTCACACAGTATTTCAGCTTCATCCATGTAGTGGGTTGTCATGAGCACGGTGACGCCTTTGTCGCGGACTTCTTTGGTTAGTTCCCAGAGGTTGCGGCGGGCCTGCGGGTCGAGACCGGTAGTCGGCTCGTCCATGAAGAAGACCTTGGGATTATGCACCAACGCTGCGGCAATACTGAGACGCTGGCGCTGACCGCCTGACAGGTTTTCAGCGAAGCTGCTAGCCTTTTCCCCGAGCGCTACTTCGTCTAGGAATTCTTTGGCATTGACCTTCTCGCCGTACGCCGCCCCGAATAGTTCGATAATTTCCGTGAGTTTCGTCTTGTCTTGGAATGCAGGGCTTTGCGGCTGGACACCGATGATGCGCTTGATGGCGTCGGGGTTTTTGGCGACGTCTATGCCGTCAACCGTGATTGTGCCGCTGTCAATTTCTCGCATCGTCTCTATCATTTCCAGCGTAGTGGTCTTGCCGGCGCCGTTGGGGCCGAGGATACCAAAGATTTCGCCCTCTTTTACCTCGAAGGAAATGCCGTCGACGGCCGGCTTGTCATCATAAACCTTTTTCAGGTTTTTTACTTTAAGAATTGGGTTTGCCATATGTTACATCACACTATATCAAAATACCCGCCCTATTAAAGAGCGGGTATTCGAAACGAAGTAGGTCTTACTTGCGCTTGACGGTCAAGAAACCGTTGCGCGGATTTTCGTTGACTTCCATGCCATCAGGCAGGTCAGACGCTTCCGGACGCTGGTCCTTGCTGAAGTAATAGATAGTTTGCTTTTTGCCACCGCGAAGGACAACGTCCTTGGAATTTAAGTAGTATGTTACACCTTTAGAGTTAGTGTGCTTATATGCCATTTCTGACTCTCCCTCTTCTTATCATTAATTAGTGTACCCCTAACATACTCTGTTAGGTTTTTACTTGTCAACCCCCTAAGCGTTTATAGTTGCGCTGGTTCTTTGGCTGTATTACACTTAACCAATAACCATAACAAGA
>CAYRVE010000022.1:0-7276 GCA_964427685.1 uncultured Candidatus Saccharibacteria bacterium
AATCAAATGAAGCAAAAAGACATTGCCTTAATCATACTAATAGTCGCCATAGCCGGTGTTGTTTCATTCTTTGTCTCCAAGCAGATTTTCGCTTCCCCGAAAAACCGTCAGCAACAGGTAGAAGTCGTCCAGCCAATTACTGATAGCTTCTCGAAGCCCGACAGCCACTTCTTCAACAGTCAGGCCTTCGACCCGACGCAGACTATAACTATCGGCCAGAACGCCAATCCGGATCCATTCAGCGGCCAGTCGCAGCAGTAGGGGGACGACCCTATGAACGTATTATCCGCCGCCAGCGAGCAGCAAATCCAGGACGTTTTGGTCACCAGCGGTATGCTGGAAGCCAGCAAGCTGGCCGAGGCCCGCAAAGCTGCCAAGTCCAAGAAGCAGCCGCTTTTCGGCTACCTGGTCAAAAATAACTACATCAGCGACGAGCAACTAACTAACGCCAATGCCACGGTTACCAAAATGCCGTACGTTAACTTAACTAGTGCTAAAGTTGATCCCAAAATCCTGAAATTGCTGCCGCAAGACATTGCCGAACGCTACATGGCGGTACCACTTGGCGAAATGCAGCACCGATTGGTAGTGGCCATGCTGGACGCCGACAACGTTCAGGCTGTAGATTATCTGAGCAATCGTATTGGCCGTCCGCTAAAAGTCTATGTAGCTAGCGAGTCCGGTATTCGGCAAGTACTGAGGCAGTACGAAGCCCGACTCGACACCCAGATGGACGCTATGCTCAAGCAGGGAACACCAGCCGAAGTGGAAGCCGCCGATGCCGCTGCCTCAAAAAATACTTTGGCCACTTTCAACCGAGACAGCAGTGCTGTTAAGACCATTGTCCAAGACTCACCGATTAGCAAAGCGCTGTCGGCTATCCTGGAGTTTGCCGCTCGCAACCGGGCTAGCGACGTGCACATTGAACCGCTGGAAAAATATTTAAAGGTGCGTTGTCGTATAGACGGCGTACTGCGAGAAATTATGCGGTTGCCCAAAAACACTGAACCGGCGTTGATTTCACGCGTCAAAATCCTGTCCAACCTGAAGATTGACGAGCACCGCATACCGCAGGATGGCGGCTTTACCGTGGTCGTCGATAAAAATCCAATCGACCTGCGTATTGCCATTTCACCGACTGTATGGGGCGAGCAAGTAATCATCCGCTTGCTGGATAAGACTGGCACCTCGCTCAAGCTAGAAGATATGGGCTACACGGGACGAGCCTTGCGGCTGATTCGCAAAGGTATCGATCGTCCCAACGGCATGATTCTGACCAGCGGCCCAACTGGCTCGGGTAAATCGACCTCAATGTACGCCCTGATTCAGGAAATCAAGAAGGACGCCATCAATATCGTCACCCTAGAAGACCCGGTTGAGTATAAAGTAGAAGGCGTTAACCAAATCCAGGTTAACCCGGAAGTCGGACTGACCTTCGCCAACGGCTTGCGCAGTATCCTGCGCCAGGATCCGGACGTGGTGATGGTCGGCGAAATTCGCGACAAAGAAACGGCTCAGCTGGCCGTCCAGGCCGCGTTGACCGGCCACCTGGTCTTCAGCACCCTGCACACCAACAGTGCCGCCGGCATCTTGCCGCGCCTCTTGGATATGGGCATTGAACCGTTCCTAATAGCCAGTACTGTCCATACTGTTATTGGCCAGCGTCTGGTTAGGCGAGTAGCCGATGCCGGCCGGCAAACTTACCAGTCTTCAGCTGTTGAAACCAAAGCCATCCAGGATGCTATTGGTGATTTATTGCCAGCGACTGCCGAGCAGATGCCGGCGGCGGCGCAGGATCTTGGCTATAAAAGCTTGCCCTTAAAGAGCCAAACCGCTTATACTTTAAGTAAGGGCACGGATAGCCCGGATACTCCCGGCGGCTATAGGGGCCGTATGGGGTTGTATGAAGTATTCGAAGTAACAGAGGCCATCCAGGCATTAACCATGAAAAGATCTACCAGCGCCGACATTCAAAGAGCCGCCAAACGCGAAGGCATGATTGACATGCGCCAGGACGGCTATCTGAAGGCATTGAATGCTATGACCACGATAGAAGAGATAAACCGCGTGGCAGCCGAGGATAACGCATGATAAACAATAAACGGAAGGTGGGAACATGGCAGGGCAGCCCAGAATAGAAGTCTTACTCGACGAAGTTATCAAGAAAAAGGCCTCAGACCTGCATATTCAGGTTGGCTTGCCGCCGATGCTGCGCATTGATGGCTCCCTAACACCAGTGACCGGTGCCGATCCGCTGGACGAAGAAGCTGTTGAAGCGCTAGTATTCGCTATTTTGGACGAAGACCAGAAACAAATCCTGCTCAAGGATAAGGAGTTTGACTTCAGCTTCGCCTACGGCGATCTAGGCCGTTTCCGCGTTAACGCTTTTCATGAACGCGGCAACATGGCGGCCGCGCTACGCCTGATTCCGAACGAGATCCCGTCTATCGAACAGCTGGGTCTGCCGGCAATTGTTAACAAGTTCGCCGACTACCCGCGCGGCCTGGTGCTGGTAACTGGCCCGACCGGTTCCGGTAAATCAACCACCCTGGCGTCTCTGGTCAAGAAGATTAACGAAGAAAAAGCTGTCCATATCATTACCATCGAAGACCCCATAGAGTACACCCACAAATCGCAAAAATCAGTAGTCGTACAGCGTGAAGTGCACTACGATACCTATTCGTTCAGTGCCGCCCTGCGCAGTGCTTTGCGTGAAGATCCGGATGTAGTGCTGATTGGTGAGATGCGCGACCTGGAAACTATTGCCAGCGCCATAACTATCGCAGAAACCGGCCACCTGGTGTTCGCCACCCTGCACACTAACAGCGCCGCCCAGTCGATTGACCGTATGATTGACGTCTTTCCGCCGCACCAACAGCCGCAAATCCGCGCCCAGCTGTCCAACATTCTGATGTCGATTACTTCCCAGCGCCTAATTCCGGCTATCGGCGGCGGTCGTGTCGCCTCAGCTGAAATTTTGATAGCCACGCCGGCTGTTCGCAACATTATCCGGGAAGGCAAGAGCCACCAGCTGGAAGCCGTCATTCAGACCGGTGCCGAGTTCGGCATGCAATCTATGGACAAAACACTGGTTAACCTGATCCACGCCGGCACCATAACCTACGACGAAGCCCGCAATTTTGCTGTTGACCTGGATGAGCTAGACAGGTTAATGAGGAATTAATTAAGGATTCATTAAGCGGATGTTAAATTTTACCTACCAAGCCAAAGACGCCAAGACCGGCAAAAAGGTCAAAGCCCGGGTTCAGGCCGATGATGAGCAGTCAGCCGCCAAACTGATCCGCGAACAAGGCCTGACGCCTCTCAGCATTAAAGCCGAGAGGGGCGAGGGCGGCTTCCGCTGGCACCGCATCCGCGTCAAAGACAAAGTCCTGTTTAGCCGCCAGCTGTCGACGCTTATTAATGCCGGCCTGCCGCTAGTCCAAAGCTTGCGCCAGGTTTCCCAGCAAACCACTAACAAAGCCTTCCAGATTGTGATTAACCAGGTTATTACCGACATCGAAGGCGGCATCTCCTTTAGCGCGGCACTGGCCAAACACCCGACGGTCTTTAACAAAGTTTTCGTGAATCTGGTAGCCGCTGGTGAGGCCTCCGGTACGCTGGACACTGGCCTGGAGCGACTGGCCGACCAGCAAGAAAAAGACGCCGATATTATCAGCAAAGTCCGCGGCGCCATGATCTATCCCGGCATCGTGATGCTGGTCATGATAGTGGTAGTGATTTTCATGGTCGTCAAAGTCCTGCCTCAAGTCCAGAACATTTATAAGGGCTTGCCGGGCGTCTCATTGCCGTTGCCGACTATCGTCTTGCTGTGGGTGTCACACATTCTTACTCATTTCTGGTGGCTGATAATAATTTTGATTGTGCTGGGTATCGTTTTTGGTTCGCGCTGGGCGCGCACTATTGGCGGCCGCTCGGTGATTGACAAATTAAAGATGAAGACTTGGATAATCGGGCCGCTGTTTATGAAGATGTACATGGCACGTTTCGCGCGTACCGGCACGACGCTAGTGGCGGCTGGCGTTCCGCTGATCCAGATGCTGGAGATTACCGCCGATGCCGTGAATAACGTGCACATAGCGGCGTCTATCCACCGGGCCATCGAAAAGGTTAAGGGCGGCAAGTCGCTGTCGGAGTCTATCGACCACGACCCCAACTTCTTACAGCTGGTACCGAATATGTTGCACATTGGCGAACAGTCTGGAGCTATAGAGACTATGCTGTCCAAAGTTGCCGATTATTACGAAAAAGAGGTTGATAACGAAATCAAGGCCATAAATACCATCATTGAGCCGGTGCTGATGGTTGTCATGGGCGTAATCGCGATTACTATTGTGGCGGCCGTTTTGTTGCCAATTTACGGCTTGGTTAACCAATCCAGTTTCACCCAAAACTTATGAGCAAGGCTCCGAACTCATCAACAGCCGGTTTTACCATCGTGGAGACCCTAATTGTGCTGGCCATCGGAGGCTTTATTTTGCTGATTATATTTCTAGCTATTCCAGCCTTGCAGCGTAGCGGCCGTAACGATGAGCGCCGTCAGGACGTCCAAACCGTCCTGCAGGCTGTATCGAACTATGAGCTAAATCATGCAGGCACCATACCTGACACGGGCCAGCTGAAAACCTTTCTCAACGCGTTTGAAAGAGGCAAGCTGAGATTCTACGATCCAAACGTAAACAGCATTACCGTTAATACGCCAGCCGCTAGCGATAGCTTACAGACTTTCCCGTCCGCAGCGGTCGGACAAGACGATATCCTTATCAATAACCATGCCAAGTGCAGTACTAACGGTCAAGCTACTAACACTGGCGCCGGCTACAGTGATATAGTGGCGTTTTACAACGTTGAAACTGGCACCGGTGTACAGGCGCAGTGCCAACAGCTATAGCCTCCTTGTGGATAAGTTCCTTAAACCAGCTTGCATTTTGACTGGTTACTGGCTATCATCAAATCATAAGCGTTAACATTTAAATTGCAAAGGGGCACCTGCAATGCTTAAGAAATTACAAAAACGTAACAGCGATGGTTTTACCATCATCGAAGTCATAATCGTGCTGGCTATTGCCGCACTGATTCTTTTAATAGTCTTGCTAGCCGTACCGGCCTTGCAGCGGAACTCTAGGAACACACAGCGTAAAAACGATGTCGGCCGGGTCGCTAGTGGCGCCCAGACGGTTGTCGACAACCAGAATGGCGATATTGCCAGCCTGACGTCCGCTAACCTTCGTACGGAGCTTGGCAACCTAGGCTACTATACATCTGGTAACATTTCCGTGGTTGCTGGCGGACCAGCCGCTCCCACCAACACTACCAATGCTGATACAGTCCGTGTATACACCGGCGCTACATGCGCTGCTCTAGCAGCAGGTAATGGTCAAGGTGCGACTGCAACAGGTGCCGTGGCCCGCGGCATTGCCATTACTTACTCTACCGAGGGTGGTAACGGTCTCGTACGCGACTGCAACAGCGAATAGATAGCTTAAGCTGTAAGACGAAGCGCATGTGCTGGAAACAGCACGTGCGCTTTTAGTTTAGCCGGGTTAAGACTGTGCTACTATATTGCTAATGATTATTGCCATACTTGTGGTCGTGGGGCTGTGTCTGGGCAGTTTTGTGAACGCCTTGGTCTGGCGCTTGCACGAACAATCCAAATCTAAAACGCCCGGGCCCAGTGAGCTTTCCATAGCACATGGCCGGTCGATGTGCCCGCATTGCCGGCATGAACTGGCTGTTAAAGACCTAGTGCCGGTACTGAGCTGGCTGGGCCTCGGCGGCAAGTGCCGCTACTGTGCCCGTCCGATATCGGCGCAATACCCGCTGGTAGAAGCGGGCACGGCTGTTTTGTTCGTAGCATCCTACATCTGGTGGCCGGCGGTTTTCGGAGGCTCGCAGACAGCTATTTTCGTGCTTTGGCTAGGACTGCTCACTGGCCTGATAGCTTTGGCTGTTTATGATTTCTGGTGGCTGTTACTGCCGAACCGGTTAGTATACCCGCTGGCGGTGATTGCCGCGGTGCAGGCTGTTATTGCTATCCTAGCCTCTAGCCAACCGACTACAGCATTACTGAACATCATCTTGGCTATTTTGGTAGGCGGGGGCATCTTCTATGTGCTGTTCCAGGCCTCAAAAGGAAAATGGATTGGCGGCGGCGACGTTAAATTAGGGGCGTTGTTGGGGCTGATTGTGGCAACGCCAAGCCGAGCCGTGCTGTTCATCTTCTTTGGCTCGGTGCTTGGCAGTCTGGTAAGTTTGCCGCTACTAAGCAAAGGCCGTCTGAAGCGCACCAGCGTCATTCCGTTCGGGCCGTTCCTGATAGCTGGCGCTATTATCACAGTGCTGTTCGGCGGCGACTTGCTGAACTGGTACCAGCAGACCTTTCTCATGCTATAATGAAGGCATTATGCTGGGGGGCAAAAACAAACAGCAACACCGGCCACTAGGCTATACCATCGTCGAAGTGATGATAGTTTTGGCTGTTTCAGGCATGATGTTTGTTATAGCCGCCAATTTTATTAACGGCAAACAGGAAAGAGCCGCCTTTACCCAGGGCAGCAATGACACTGGATCTGTTTTGTAGGGTATAGTAGGGGATATTACAGATGGGCACTACAGCGACGTGCCTCTGCAATGCAACATATCCGGCACTACGCTAAGCGCTAACACGGGGGCTGGCGGCGATCAGGGCCAGAACCAAAACTGCGTCTTTTTGGGTAAGATTGTGCGATTTTATGCTCCCGGCGGTGCTGGCAACAAGACCAATTACGGCATCTACTCCATCGCGGCAGCCCGCAGTATATCGGATTTTCCCGACAACCTGGTCGGTGCTATTGGCGGCCTGACTACCAATTCCGCCATCCCGCAGAGCTTGTTTGTGCAGGACATGACAGTGCGTGATACTAGTAACGGCACTCATCCAGGCGTTTTTAACATCGGTTTCGCGCAAGGTGTTGGCAATACGGATGGCTCCGGGGTTTACTTATCAGGCGCCCAGCAGCCCGTCCAGCTGATATATGCTGATGTTGCCGGCGGCGATGTAAGCAATATAGGTGCGGGCACAGATATCAAGCCCGCCAAATCAGCTACTATCTGCTTAACTGATGGTACACGCTATGCTCAAGTATTAATCGGCGGCGCGCAAGCCGCCACAGCCAGCAATAACAACAATAACAACAAATTAAGCATTAGCGTCCAGCAGCTGGGGACAACAGCATGTTAATCAATAAACAATGGCTTCGAGTTAACGCCAACCAGG
>CAYRVE010000023.1:0-7258 GCA_964427685.1 uncultured Candidatus Saccharibacteria bacterium
CAGGCAAGGCGGCCATCGTCACCGGCGGCGCCAAAGGCATCGGGCAGGGAATCGCTTACCGTCTAGCGGAAGCCGGCGCCAAAGTGCTAATCGCCGATATGGATAGTGATGGCGCCCATCGGACGGCCGAAGAGCTGTCGGCCAAAGGCTGGACAGCCGCCGCGTATGGAGTAGACGTCTCCAACGAAGAGCAGGTAAAATCTATGATTACCTACTGCCGTGACAAGTTCGGCTCGGTCGATATCCTGGTCAACAACGCCGGTATTTATCCACCCTCACCGGTCGCCCAAATGACCGAAGAGCAGTTCGAAAAAGTCATGCACGTCAATTTGCGCAGCGTTTTCCTGACCACCAAACACGCCGCCGAAGTTATGAAAGGCCAGGGCGGCGGCAAAATCATCAACATTACCTCGATTGATGCCATTCACCCCTCAATGGTCGGCTTGGCGCACTACGACGCTTCCAAACACGGCGTCTGGGGCTTCACCAAGAATTCCGCCCTGGAGCTATCTGCCGATAAAATCTGGGTCAACGCCATCGCGCCGGGCGGCATCGCCACACCAGGTACCCAAGCTATGCAACCTGATACCGCGACAGCTGATTCCGAAGCCCTCAAGAAACAGACCGAGGCCTTCATGGCCAAAATCCCGATGCACCGCATGGGCGAACCGGACGAGATTGGCATGGTGGCCCTCTTCCTGGCGAGCGACATGTCCAGCTACATGACCGGCGAACAAGTCGTCGTCGACGGCGGCGCCCTCCTGAGCTAGCCTTGATTAATCCCAGTTCAATTGTATAATTGATTCATGTCAAGTTCACAGAACACTGCCGACGCACTGCTTGACCTCTACAACGAGGTTGACCATTTTATGCGCAAAGAAGGCAAAAAAGATAAGCAGGCTGACCACTCATTCTTAATCCAAGAACTGGCCGCCACTAATCCGGTTGTGGCCCGCAACCAGCAAATCATGAGATCGGTCGCGCAGATTCGTAATACCCTCGTGCACAACCCGATCCCATCTACGGCCCAGCCGCTCGTCCAGCCCAACCCTCATCTGGTGGAGACCTACAGAGGCATCCGCGACGCCCTAATGAACCCCCTGAACGCGCTCAGTATAGCTATCCCCCGGCAGCAAATCTTTACCACTAAGCTCGGCGCCAACTTGGGCGAGGTCATGAAGAAAATGGACCAAAATATCTTTACCCACGTGCCGGTTATTGAGAATGAAACGATGGTTGGCGTTTTCAGCGAAAACACCTTGTTATCTTATCTGGCGGAGAGCGGTGAAGCGATCATCACCAAAGACATGAAAGTAGGTGACTTAAAAGAGTTTTTGCCGCTGTCAGCCCACCACGGCGAGTCATTCGTTTTCGTGGCGCGCAATACGCCTCTAAATAAGATATATGAGATCTTCAACGACGCTATCCAGGTGCGACGCCGGATTGGCATGATCTTCGTGACCCAGCACGGCAAAGCCGACGAAAAACTATTGGGAATTATTACCGCCTGGGACCTTGCTAGTCCTGAGTTTCAGCTTTAGCCGTCGCCAATTTAGCCAGCTGTTTTGCTGATCGTGCGGTTGGCTTGTTAATCATTAGTGCGTCGTATGGGTCTTCATCGGCGTTCCAGCCGCGAGTCGCTTCAAAGATTGGGGAGGTGCCTTCAGCGGTTTCTTGGTCGGCAACAGACATCCAGCTCTCCAGTGTACTGCGAGAAGCCCTGGCACCATGCACCATTTGTTTTGTCGAGGCACTGAAAGCAGTCCTTACGGCATCTAGGACTTCTGTGTCCCTTTTTTCTTTGGCCTCTTCATGGCTATCTCTATGGATGGCCCAGGGAAAAATGACTAATTTTCCGCCATAGGCAAGAATGTCATACCATTTGAGCAAAGTCTCAAGCGCTACCTCTTGAAAGTCAGCATCCGCTCCATGTATTTCCGGGTCGGTTTGAAAGTGGTAGGGCCAAGAGTCGATGGAAGTCATCAATGTAACTGAGTTACTTTGAAAAGGCGGCTTAAACATGTTGCCGGTTATATGCTGGCGCGGGTCTGAGATACTTTTTGTCGCATGAGAGAACAATGGCATACGCCGCGTAGACTCTGGCATATTAGCCAGCCCGCTTAGAGCTATCTCTTCAGGCGGCAAGTTGTCGACGCTTAAAAACCTTGCTGGACGATAGCGCCGGGGGTCTTGCCGCAACTTATGGGCTATAGATTGAGCTTGCCATTTGACCAATCGTTCAGCAACACCTTCACCGGCCGGTTGAGTTTCTTTGGCCAGCATTCTGTCTTCTTGAGAACTATTGTTTCGCGCCAATCTGTACCGTGCCTCAACTGCACTGGCCGTGGGCACTGGCAAGCCGCTAAGACGTTCGAGGTAATTCACGCTGGCTTCGCCTGCCATGACCCGCAATCCTTGGCTGCCTTCTACGTGGGTCCCGCGTTTTTCATTGCCGTATATATGGCGCTGGTTGGCAAACCTTTCAGAAAGCTTACCTGACAGCTGGCTAGGATCTTCAGCCGGCGACCCTAAATCGTCTAAAGTTAGCGTATATAGAAATTCCTGAATAGATGAATCCAAGAGCGCTTTGCTCAGGTGGTCTTTGGAAGCCGCAACTACCAGCGGCCGCATAAAACCATTTTCACCTCTTAGCAGCCGGAAAGCTTCATCGTTAAATAAATTGCTGACCAGTTCTTTGGCGCGCACTCCGTCGCGCACGAACTCCACGCCTCTCAGGTATTGGGCATACATAGGTATAGAGGAACCAAGATCCACCCCTATAATCGGGCCATCAGCAGTTTGATAGACTTCATCGACTTTTGTTAGCCATAACGGCAAGCGCTCCCAGGCATAGCCCGGCGCAGTCGGCTCGAGACCTGCCGCCTTTTCCTCTAAGGCGCTGATATCAGCCCGGCCGTGGGGGATTGGCGGACGGCTGTTCAAGACATCGGTCAGATACGATTCGGGATTGGAACCAGATATAGCTTCAGGGTTTGCCAAGCAAAACTTCTTTCTCCCACCTAGATTTCTTAGGTTATTATACTATTTTTCACACTGATTAGCAAAAGTATCAGGCGCGGCAGAGCAGTTCGAAGTAGCGGGTGGTGCCAAAGGGGATTTTTTGCCTGACAACTTTGCGTGACGGGTAGCTGCCGGCGAAAGTCATAGTGAACTCGCCGTATTGCCGATTAATTTGGTCAACCGCTTCGGTCAGCCAGTTTTCGCGGTTAACTTCTTCCAGCAGGCTGATTTGATTGCGGTCCGACGCCGTCAGCTGGTAGCAAGTAACGCCGATTTCGCGCACGTAGTCGTGGTGCGGCCGCCTATTAAATAACAGCTGGGCGCGGCGGTGGACTTCGGCGTTGGAGAAAAAGGTCGTTTTGAACATCCGGCGCTCGTACCAGTAATCACCGCCAGCGTAACGGGCGTAGACCATGATGCCGCGGGCGCTGAAGCCCTTGTAGCGCAGTTTCATGCCAGTCGTTTCACAGAGGTAGGCCAGCCGCGAGTTAATAGTTTCGTCATCCAGCCGGGTATCTTCCAGCACGTACTGCCGGCCGATGGTCTTGGTGTCGTGCTCCTGATCGTCGACTTCGTGGCCGCGCAGCCGCTGGTACCAATCTTCGCCGCAAATACTGCGGAAAACCTGGCGCCGCAGCAGGTCGGACGGCGCGTCCAGAAATTGCAGAGGCGTATAGATGCCGGCGGCGTTCAACCGCGCCTGGTTACGCTCGGCAATGCCGTGCAGATCAGTTAATTGCAGTTTTGATAATACATCGCGAAGGTTCCGGTGCGTAATAATATCCAGCCCATCCGGCTTGTGCAGGCCGGCCGCCAGCTTGGCCAGAAAACGGTTGGGCGCGATGCCGATGTTGCAGCGCATCCAACAGCCGACATCTTGCTTAAGCCGCTGTTTGATCTCGTGGCCAATATCTTCCAGCGAGCGCTGATTAATATTAGAGCGTGTGCCATGAAAATCAATCACGCCTTCGTCGATACTTTTCATCACCACGTCCGGCGAATAAGACCGCATGATACTGACCAGCTGCTGGTAGGCATAGTGATACTTCGGCGGATCAGTCTCCAGCACTACTAGTCCGGGCGCTAATCGGCGGGCGGCGTCAGCTCGCATGCCGACCTTAACGCCCAGCGCCTTGGCCTCGTACGAGGCCGCCACGATACAAGCGTATTGGGCCTGCTGGCCGCGGCGGTTGGTGACGCCGACCGGACGGCCGCGCAACAGCGGCCGGGCCTGCTGCTCAACGGTGGCGAAGCAAGAGTTCAGGTCGATATGCATAACCTGCGGTTCTTCGGTGTTAAGCGGCAGGCGCATAGACTAGTCCCGGCATTTCCTGGGTCTGGTCGGCAATGTAGACCAGCTTCCAGCGCAGGGCCTCGGCGTCAAACTCCAGCCGGTAATCAGCCTGCCCGTCAGTCATGTCAAAAACATGCACCATCCGCTGGCCGCGGTGCGTCGGGTGGCGCAGGCCAGTCTCAGTAAAGGTAATTTGCCTGCCCTGGTATTCCATCTTTTTGGGGAAACATTTGGGGCGCTTTTTGTCTTTAAAATAATAGGCCACGATAGCCACGTCTTGGTTTACGAACGTTACATCTTCCATAATTTTGCTCCTTAAAGTTGCTTGAATTGATACATTAATTAAGAGAGGCGACAGGCTTTTAGGCCAGCGCCGAACGGTTTTTAACCCTTCTCAGGGAGTGGAGTTTGCCGGATAAGATGTTGGTCACCGTCCTGGACCATATCCTTGACCGGAAAACTGTTGGAGCTTGGAGATAGCAGGGACCGAAGTGTGCCGTCTCGGGTGTAATAATCGCCTGTGCGGAGGAACCTGGCTTAAGCGGCCGGGAGCCCGTACATGACTACCGTAATTATACACCTCCGCGTCAAGAAAACGCTAATGTCTCTGTGCTAGAATTAGGGCGTGAGCAAAAAGAGTCAGCGCTCCAAGAAACAATCTTTTTTTAGCCGGCATTGGCACCTCAAGCACATCTTAGTTGGCTTGTTGATTATTTTAGTCGGCTTGGTGGTGTTTTTGGCCGGGACGATTGGTTGGAGCAATTTTCAGACGGCGCGGCGGCAACACGGCTTGGCGCCGTTTTATAACACCGCTGGTTTGAGCTTGAGCGGGCCGATGGGGCAGGTAGTGCGTAGTGAGCCGCTAGGGTTCAGCGTGCATAACGGTTCGGCAGAGCGGATTTTGTATCGCACCCAGAGAGCCGACGGTTCAGTAACTTTTGCTTCGGGCATGGTTTTTATTCCTAATAATGATAATGGGGGCTCGCCGCGGCCAGTGGTGGCTTGGGCTCACGGCACGGTGGGGATGGGCGATCAGTGCGCGCCGTCGCGGTCTGCCCAGCCGGTCAATAACATCGCCTGGGTCATCCAGATGCTGGCCCGCGGCTGGGTGGTGACCGCGACGGATTATGCCGGCCTGGGCACGCCGGGCACCGAAGGTTATCTGGTCGGTGGCGATGAGGCCCGCGATGTATTGAACAGCGTGCGCGCCGCCCGCGACCTGCCGGCGGCCCAGGCCGGCGCGACGTTTGCAATCTGGGGGCATTCCCAGGGAGGCCACTCGGCGCTGTTCACGGCCAATCAGGCTGGCAGTTACGCGCCGGAACTGCACTTGGTAGGCACGGTAGCCTCGGCACCGGCCGCCGAGTTAGTACCGCTATTGAACGAAACGTATGGGACATCAATCGACTGGGTAATTGGTCCGGAGGCATTGACGGCTTGGCCGACCGTTTATCCAAACCTGAACGTAGCTTCTGTTACAACAGCAGGTGGCTACAATAATTATAAAAGAATCGCTAACCAGTGTATCGCCCAGGCGGCTTTGGCCGGTACCGTGCGCACCAAACTTAAAAATCAGTTCTTCAAAGCCAATCTAGTGAATTCTCCAAGCTGGCGTGCGGCCGCCCAGGACCAGACCGCGCCGGTTCTGCCGCCCAGTCAGCCGCTAATGGTGGCTGAGAGCCTGACCGATCAAGTCGTGCTGCCCAACACCACGGCGCTCTACATGCAGCAGGCCTGTCAGGCTCATTCCGACCTGACCACTTTGTGGCTGACCGGTGTTGGCCATATCCAGCTGGCAAACGTCATTTCGCCGCAAGTCATCGGCTGGATTAGCGACCGCTTCGCCGGATTGCCAGCACCGTCGACCTGCGCCCAGCAGCCGCCCATCGTACCGGCTGTCGTACCGCCGGCCGAATAATTACCAGTGAGTGAAAAATTTCGCAGTCGAGCCGGCCTGAGACTGCTTTAATGGTAGTAACATCCGGGATAGTAACGAATAGGAGGGTTGATGCAATTACGGGCCGTGAGGCATGTTTATCGGTTGTACCGTGGGATTATTAATGTGGCCATGGCTAGCGGCGTGGTAGCCGTGGTCTTAACGCTCAGCCTGATTATGGCGCCGACCGCCGGGGCGATTAATATCGGCGGTCCCAGCGACTGCGACAACAACACGAACTCCATCGTCAACTGCGGCGTACATTCCACCGGCGCGGTAATCAGCGCTTATAATTCCAGTGCCTACGTGCGGGCAGTTTACGCTTACTTCGGCATCAGCCAAGCTGACATCGCCAATTTGCCGGCTAATAATGTAGCCGGCCGGGTCACCAAAGATGGCAACGTGTTCATAGATGGCCAGCCGCGAGCCGTCGCCACCGACGCCATTACCGCCGGCAGGCACGACATTCCCGGCAGTACCCAGGTTAGCTTTCAGGGCACAACCTTTTTCAAACGGCCGCCCAGCGTATCGTTTCAGCAAGATTCACTGCCGGCTTTCGTGTCCATGAATAATGGCCGTTTCCAGTTCGCCATTATTGCCAGCTGTGGCAACCCGGTGCGAGCCGCGGCCACCGTAGCACCCCAAACCGCCGTTGGCCAGGCTAGGGCAGTCAGCCAACCGCCAGCCAAGCCACAGGCTCAACCTGCCACCACGCCCGCGCCAACCCAGACCCAAACGCAAAGCCAAAGCCAAGAGGTCAACGTCAATAACACCAACATCAACGCGCAGGTAAATCATGGGCAATTTGTCCCGGCTCCAGAGACAGTCGCCCAAACCCAACCGGCCGCACCCGCCGCCCAACAGCCAGCCACCCAACCTGCCTCATCGACGCTGGTCAATACCGGCCCAACAGGCACAGTAGGCATTTTCCTGGCCAGCACTGGGCTCGGGGTTTTGTTTTACCGCAAGTTTATACTTCGCCAGTTAGTTGATTAACATTTTCTTTA
>CAYRVE010000024.1:0-7250 GCA_964427685.1 uncultured Candidatus Saccharibacteria bacterium
AGATCGAAGATGAGCTAGCTGCACTGATAGACGTAATTTAGAGATAACGTCGACAAACTAAATAAATGGACGACCAAATGCTCTTGCAGTACCTAGCTCGCCAAGGCTTTGGTTACGGCGATATCAAAACAGCGCTCGAAAAAGAAAACTAAGCCGCGGCGGCCGGTGCGGCGGCTGGGCTTTTCTGCATAAGTTCGCTAATGATAATACGGCGCGGGGTAATCTCCTGGATCTGGGAACGATCAATGCTTAAGGACCCGCCGGTAAAGTTTTTAAGGATCGACTGGGCAACATATATTTTTTGGACGAACATCGTGCCTGTCTCGACTGCGTAGTCGCTGACCTTGCCAACTTTCTCTTTATCGACAGTAACCACTTGCTTACTGATTAGTTCGAAGTCCAGTTCTAGAATGTCTTTTAAGCGCACCAATTCTTCTGGCTCGGACAGCACGTCATGGTCGTTGACTACGTAGCCGTCCGGCAATATGTCGCGTATATCCTGACAGAGCAACACGAGCTGTTTCTTGTCATAGTTGTCTTGGCAATAAAAACCCTCTATCTTGAGGTTGTCCGGGTTGATGATGGGCGCCACGATAGTAGCCACCGGTGAGCCTGTCCGAAGCGACAGCACGGATTTATTTAACATGGAAGCGCTAAGCTGCAACATATATATAATTATATAGCGTCTGGTCTAGAGTCTAAAAAGATTCACTGATTTATTAACTTTTTTAATGTCTGAGTCACTTTCAACACGCTATTGCTTGCTGGTTATTACAACCGGCCAGTACAATCCGCTTTATGCTATGCGGCGGATACAGTGTCTGTAACAAATCAGCATTGTGGCTAATGTCCCCTCCCTTGTCATTAGTCAGATCCAAAGAATCGGCAATCGGCTGGTCGCACTTTCCGGCACGCTTCCGCCGCGTGGTAAATTATAGATAGCATGAAACAGCAAAGAATTGTATCCAAGAGTCCAGACGAAACTTTAAGGCTGGCTGCAGCAATCGGGCGTAAGCTTCGCGGCGGTGAAGCCGTAGAGCTGGCGAGCGACCTGGGCGGCGGCAAGACGATGTTCGTACGTGGTTTGGCGGAGGGAATAGGCAGCCGTGATGCTGTCCGCAGCCCGAGCTTTACGCTCAGCAACGAATACCGCGCCAAAAATCTGATTCTCTATCACTTTGATTTTTATCGTTTGAATGAACCGGGCATTATGCGCGACGAACTGGCTGAAGCGCTGGCCAATCCAGCGGCCATAGTTGCGGTAGAGTGGGCCGACTTAGTCGAAGACGTACTGCCTGAAAAACGACTAAGGATCGTTATTAAGGCAACCGGCGAAGGAAGCCGCGAACTGGCACTCACATATCCGGAATCACTGGCCTATTTAACCCCGGGAGATATCTAACATGTTAATACTAACCATTCGTACCGACAAACCAGATGCCGAAATCGGCTTATTTGACGACGATAAAAAGCTGGCCTATGAAACTTGGCAAGCTCATCGTCAGCTGGCTGAAACCATTCATCTGAAAATCAAAGAACTTCTGGAGTCGCGACAACATGTATTAAGCGACCTCGAGGGCATTGTGGTCTTTAAGGGCCCCGGCAGCTTCACGGGCTTGCGAATTGGTATTAGCGTGGCCAACACCCTGGCTGATAGCCTGAGCATTCCAATAGTAGGCACCGGTGGTGATAGTTGGGCTCAAGCAGCCATCACAAAAATTAAAAAAGCCAAAACTGGCCAAGTCGTTCAGCCAGAATATGGCTCGCCGCCGCATGTTACAAAGCCAAAACATTGACCGCGGCATATTTGTCAGCGTATATTAAAGGTAGGAATTGCCACGTTTGAGAGTTGCATATCCTCACAAATTATTCTAAATTAATTCGACATTACAGATAGATTTTCAGACTAGAGACGTGATAGCGATTGTCTGAGCACAGCTATCTGCAGATAGAAAGGACAGATTTATGTTAGCAGTATTGCTCGCTATCGTAGGGCTGGTTGCTGGTTTTGGCGCCAACATGGCCGTCAACAAACAGCGCATGGGCTCAGCCGAAGAAAAAGCCAAGAAGGAATTACAAAAAGCTAAACGCGAAGCCGACAAGATGATAGACCAGGCTCGAGAGGATGCGGCTAAGGCCGTAGAGGAATCACGCAAAGATGAACAATCACGCCGCAAGGAGCTGAAGGATTTAGAACAGCGTTTGGTAACCCGTGAAGAGGCGCTTGACAAAAAACTTGATGAACTCGACAAACGGTCCGAAAAACTGCGAAAGAATGAAGACGAAGCCGACCAGCTTAAAAACGAAATCCGTGAAATCCGCGGCAAGCAGCAAGAAAAGCTGGAAAAAATTGCTAAGCTTACCAAAGCTGATGCCGCTGACAAGCTAATGCAAATGACCGAGCGCGACATCAAGAACGACCTGCTTGGCCTGGTTGAGAAGATGCAAAATGAAGCCCGCGATAATGCCGAAGAAAAAGCCGCCGTCATTATCACTACCGCCATGGAGCGCATGGCCAGCGAAGTTACGGCTGAGCGAACTGTCACTAGCATCAAGTTAGAAGACGACGAAATGAAAGGTCGTATTATCGGCAAAGAAGGCCGCAATATCCAGGCGCTTCAGCGTGCTACAGGCGTAGACATTATGGTAGATGACACACCGGGTTACGTGGTCCTGAGTAGCTTTGACCCGGTACGGCGTGAAGTTGCCCGTCAAACTATGGAAATGCTCATGAAGGACGGCCGGATTCATCCGGGCCGGATTGAGGAAGTGTTTGCCAAGGCTCAGAAGCAAGTTGAGAAAGATGTCATCAAGGCTGGTGAAGATGCCGCTCGCGAAGTCGGCGTCGTCGGCATTCCAAAAGAAATCTTGCAGTTGCTTGGCGAATTGAAATACCGAACTAGCTACGGCCAAAACGTGCTCAAGCACTCTACTGACATGGCACACATCTCCGCCGTCATTGCCGACGAAGTTGGCGCCGACGTCAAAATTTCCAAATACGCCGCGCTAGTACATGATATTGGAAAAGCCCTAACACACAAGATGGAAGGCAAGCATCACCACATTTCCGGCGAAATCCTGCGTAAGTATGGCGCGCCGGAAGAAGTCGCCCTGGCTGCTGAGCAGCATCACGATGACGTTGAAGCTACGACTGTCGAAGCACTAGTTGTCCGCACTGTGGATGCTATCAGTGCCGCCCGGCCAGGCGCACGCAACATCTCGGCCGAGAATTTCGGCGATCGCATGCGTGACCTGGAAAATGTCGCTAACGGCTTCAAAGGCATCGAGAAGTCCTATGCCATCAGTGCTGGCCGCGAAGTCCGCGTCTTCGTGAAACCACAGTCTATAGATGACCTTAGCGCAATCAAGCTGGCCCGCGACATAGCCACCAAAATCGAGTCGACCATGCAATATCCCGGCACAATCAAGGTGAATGTCATCCGCGAAACCCGCGCCATAGAATTCGCCAAGTAGGGAATATGAACATCTTGTACGTTGGCGACGTGATGGGGGAGATGGGTGTTGAAACTATTGAAGCCGTTTTGCCTAAACTGCGCAAAGAAAAGAAGATTGATCTGGTAATTGCCCAGGCTGAGAACGTCAGCGAGGGCAAGGGTATTACGCTCAGCGACTTTCAGCGACTAAGAAAAGCCGGCGTGGATTTTTGCACCGGCGGCAACTGGAGCTTGTTCCGTGAAGATATTATTCCGGCCATGAGCGATCCGGCGCAACCCATTATCCGGCCAGCCAATTACCCGGAAGGTACGCCAGGCCTGGGCTGGAAATATATCGACAAAGTCTTAGTCGTCAGTCTGCTCGGCCAGATTGTTGGTAAAGATTCGGATAAACCGGTTGATAATCCATTGCAGGTAATTGACCAAGTCCTAGATAGCCAAAAAGATGTTAAGAAAACGGCAATAATCGTTAATTTTCACGGCGATTATTCCAGTGAGAAAGTCGTCATCGGTCATTATCTGGATGGCCGAGTGACGCTAGTAGTTGGCGACCACTGGCATGTACCCACAGCTGACGCCCGCGTATTACCAAAGGGTACTGCGCATATCACGGACGTTGGGATGTGCGGTGCGCTAGCCGCTTCGCTGGGCGTTACGTTCGATAGTGTTATTCCGCGCTGGCATGATGGCAAGCCAACGAGGAATGTACTGGAATCAAAAGGCCCAAAGCAATTCAATGCCGTGCTAGTAACGGTCAACAAAAACGGCTTGGCTGATTCCGTAGAACAAATTCAGCAGGTTTTCTGATATAATCACCTCTGTATTTATACGTCGGGGAGTGGCGCAGTCTGGTAGCGCACGCGGTTTGGGACCGCGGGGTCGCAGGTTCAAATCCTGTCTCCCCGACCATTTTTGAAATATATCTATCTCCGGGGATTAGCGCAGCCTGGTAGCGCGCCGCGTTCGGGACGCGGAGGTCGTGGGTTCAAATCCCGCATCCCCGACCAATTTTTACTGTACAATCAAAGCATGAGAATTCTCCTTACTATTTTAGCCGTGCTGGCACTGGTTTTGATTGGCGAATTTTGGTGGCGGAAGCAGCGCTTACACACTGAGTTCACCCGCAAGTTTGTGCATATTACTGTCGGCAGTTTCGTGGCTTTTTGGCCGTTTTTCCTGAGCTGGAACGAAATTCGATATTTAAGTCTGGCTTTTCTGCTGGTGGTTGGTATATCAAAATACTTCCACTTATTTCGAGCTATACACAGCGTCCAGCGGCCGACTTTAGGCGAGTTGTTTTTTGCTCTAGCGGTAGGAGCAGTGACTCTGATTACACAGGACAAATGGATCTACGCGGCGGCATTATTGCAAATGAGCCTGGCAGACGGTTTCGCGGCGGTCATCGGTACCAATTATGGCCAGCGCTTTCGCTACATAGTTTTCGGACACGCTAAGAGCATACTTGGCACGTTCACGTTCCTAGTAGTTTCAGCGCTGATCCTGACGGGTTACTCGCACGAAAGCGGCCAATATCTAACGGCCGTCTTCATCTTTGATCTGTCGGTGGCCGCCGCCGCTATTGAAAATATCGGCGTGGCCGGGCTGGATAATTTGCTAGTGCCGGTTTTAGTAGCCGGCGCCCTGCGTTTTCTTACGTAACAGTATCGACATTTATGATGTGTGCCCTGAGGGCATTGAAAATCACGAACACATCGACAACTTCTTGTACAATGGCGCCGGATAAAGGCGAAAACTTGCCGCTGGCAAAAACCAGCATTAGAATAACGCTCAGTCCGATGCCAATCAAGATGCTCTGACGAGCTATCTGGAAAGTACGTTTGGCGATCGCTACGGCGACTGCTACCCGGCCGATATCGTCCAACATAATTACCATATCCGCCGACTCGCTGGCGGCGGTTGAGCCGCGGGCGCCGAGGGCAATGCCAATGTCTGCCGCAGTCAGGATGGGAGCGTCATTGACACCGTCACCAACGAAGGCTATCGGGCGCTCCTTAACCTCGTCTAAAACGTGCAATTTATCGGCTGGCAGGGCCTCGGCGTGCACGTGGCTGATACCCAGCTGTTTGGCGATAGCGTTGGCAGTTGCTTGGTTGTCGCCAGTGACCATTAGGGTTTCGCGGATGCCTAGCTCGCGCAATCGCTCCAAAGTTGCCGCTGTTTCCGGACGCAGTTCATCTTTTAGTGTAATCGCTCCTGCTAACTTACCATCCGCGGCAACATAAACCACGCTTTGCTGTATGGACCCTTGCTTGAATTTAGCCGGCAACTTTACGTCATTTTGTTGCAGAAAGCTTAGGCGTCCAACCAGCACTTCTTGACCTTTGACGGTTGCGGACAAACCGAGTCCTGATACTTCACGGATCTGCTTCACTTTTTTAAATTTAATTTTACGGGCTTGAGCACTAGCAAGAATTGCCCTGGCTACCAGGTGGTTGGAACCTTGCTCTAAACTTCCGGCTAGGCCCAGAACCTCATCTTGCGATAACCCGCCATAAACCGTGACGTTCTCCACGGCCAGCTCACCGCGCGTCAGAGTGCCGGTCTTATCAAAGGCAATGGTTTGGGCCTCAGCCAGCCGCTCTAGCGCCGAACCGGTTTTGACGATAATGCCATACTTGCTGGCACGGGCCATGCCGCTAATCAGGGCAATTGGCGCGGCTAACAGCAACGGGCAGGGAGTAGCCACCACGATGACTTCCAAGAACCGGATGGGTTGGCCGCTGTACACCCAAACGCCGCCCGCGATAGCATAGGCAATCAAGGTAAAAGGTACGCTGTAGCGGTCGGCTAGGCGTACGAATGGCGCTTGGCTGCCCGCGGCGCTCCTCACTAGCTTAATGATTTGCTGGTACTGGCTATCTTCAGCGGTGGCGGTAACTTTGGCAGTCACGGCGCCGTCCAGGTTTATAGATCCACTCAGCAAAGAACCGTTCGTCTCTTTAGCCTGCGGCAGACTTTCGCCGGTCAAAGAAGCCTCATCAAAATTGGCCGCCCCCTCCAGTACTACGGCGTCAGCCGGTACCAGGTCGCCAGCGCGGATAATAACTTTGTCGCCAACGTGCAGTTCGCTGACCGGAACTTCCAGAGTTTTGCCTTTGCGGAGCACCCGGGCTTTTTGCGGGGCGTGTTTAAGCAATTCATCAAGCTCAGTTTGAGCCCGGTGGTGCGCGAAGTCTTCCAGGGCCTCACCGCCGGTGAGCATCACCACAATGACGATACCGGCCCAATATTGACCAAGGGCAACCGAAGCGATGATAGCTGTGGCCGCCAAAATATCAATCCCATAGCGCCCGGACCGGATATCTTGAAACATGTCCCAGCCGAGCGGCAAGACTTCTGCGATAGAAACAACACCAATCACCCAATGGCTGGCCGTCTGCTGTCCGCTCAATTGCAAAACTAGCCCGACCACGATTGCTGCAATGGCCAGACTGAACAGCTTATACTCGCGCATAAATTGTAAGGAACGATTAATCATAATAAGTTACTCCTTATTATAGCAACTACAAGTCGTTATACTGGTTACATGATCGGAAGTCCATTAACTAAATTAGCTATTATCGCGACGCTGCATTGCTTGAGCGGCTGCGCCATCGGCGAAGTGCTGGGCACGGTCATTGGCTCCGGTCTCAACTGGAGCAACTGGGCCACCGAGTTTCTGACCATACCGCTGGCATTTTTCTTTGGCTACTCAATGACTATTAGACCGCTAGTGCGCAACAACATCAAGTTAAAATCAGCCGGACGTATCGCTCTGGCTTCGGATACACTGTC
>CAYRVE010000025.1:0-7206 GCA_964427685.1 uncultured Candidatus Saccharibacteria bacterium
CGACAGCGCCGCCGGCGACATGAAAGCTCCGGCCAGACCCTGTATGCCGCGGAAAACAATAATCATGCCGCCCGATTGCGCCAAGCCATCAGCTAGCGAAGCCAGCGTAAATAGGATTATGCCAATCATAAAAATCTTGCGCCGTCCGAAGAGGTCGGCCGCACGGCCGCCGAACAGCAGGAAGCCGCCAAACGTCAGTGTATACATAGTGATAATCCACTGCAGGCTGGTCTGCGACATATGAAAGGCATGTTGGATAGCCGGCAAAGCAACATTCACAATCGAAACATCCAGTACCACCATGAACTGTGCCAGAGCCAGCAGAATTAGTATTAGCCAATGGTTAGTCTTTTTTTTCTTCGCCACGCGGCAATCCTCCGTTTAGGTTTCCTCACTATACTATTTATATTATAGGCAAACTTTTTGTTTTTTCCAAAACTAAACGGTACATTAGAAGAGATGTTTGAAAAAATCGCTCGCTTCTCAGTTCGCTTCCGCTGGTTTATTATCATCTTCTGGGTCGCCTTAGTGCCAATCTTAACTGCCAATTTCCCCAGTATCACCGATGTATCCAAAAATGATAACTCCCAGTTCCTGCCTAAGAACAGTCCGACGACCCAGGCCAGCAAGCTAGAAACGGCTTTCCAGAGCGATAAGACCGCCAGTACGGGCGATATTGTCGCGGTCAGAAGCAATGGTCCGTTAACGGCGGCTGATAATGCCGCTATTAACAGCGCCGCCGCGGCTGTTAGCCATGTCACCTATGTGACATCCGTCCAGAACCAAGGTGTCTCAGCTGACGGCCAAGCTCGCGAACTGCTGGTGGGAGTCAGTGGCGCCGCCTTTGGCGACCAGGCCACCCAGATAGTCTCCAACATCCGCGCCCAGCTGAACAAAGACTTGCCGCCAGGCCTGAGCCTGCATCTAACCGGCGATATGGCGGCTGGCGTCGATGCCGAGTCGGCCAACCAAAAAGGCCGCAACAGCACCGAGCTGTACACCGTCATATTGATAATCGTACTGCTGTTATTGGTTTTCCGGGCACTGTTGGCGCCACTGGTCACCCTGTTGCCGGCCGCGCTGGTGCTGGCTGTTTCCCAGCCGATAGTCGCCGAATCCACCAAAATTGGCGTGCAGGTGTCGTTCATCACCCAGATTCTCTTAATCGTCTTGATACTGGGAGCAGGCACTGATTACGGTTTGTTCCTGGTGTTCCGGGTGCGTGAAGAACTGCGCAAAGGCCGGGAGCCGAAAGAAGCAGTCATCAAAGCCCTGACAAAAGTCGGCGAGTCCATAACTTTTTCGGCAGCCACGGTTATCGCTGCTTTGTTGAGCCTACTGCTAGCTACTTTTGGCATGTACAAGGGTTTAGGGCCCGCCCTGGCAATCGCGCTAGGCATTATGCTGTTGGCCGCTCTGACCTTCCTGCCCGCCCTGCTAGCTATCATGGGCCGGGCCGTCTTCTGGCCGTCTAAAACCCGCCAGCGCGAAACGAAGATTGGCTTGTGGGGCCGGGTAGCCGACCGGGTGATTCAAAAGCCGGTACTAACGCTAATTGCTGGTTTGTTGATTTTTGGCAGTTTGTCGCTCGGTATTATTGGATATAAAACAACTGGTTTCGGCAACCAAGCGCCGCCGGGCAATAGCGATTCGTCCCAAGGACAGCAAGCTATTGCCGCTCACTTCCCGGCCGCCAACAACAATCCCGAACTGCTAATCCTGCGCTTTAACCAGCCCGTCTGGAACAATCTCGCGGCCATCCAAAAAGCCCAGACCGAACTAACTGACTCCAACCAGTTCAAGGCTGTCAGCGGGCCGTTCAATGCCAACGGCTTTAACCTGACGCCGGCCGCACTGCAAGATATACATGCCGGCGCCAGCAACAGTTCGGCCGCCGAAGCTATCTCCCAGTTCATCAGTTCTGACGGTAAGACCGTGCAGTTCTACGCGATCTTTAAAGCTGGGCCTAGCGGCAGTGAGGCCGCCACCAGCGCTACGCCAGCTGTCCGAGCGGCCCTGCAACAAGTCGCGAGCAGTGTTGGCGCCCAGCAAAACCAGGTTTACGGAATCAATTCCGTCGGCTACGACGTCAGCCACACGGCTAACGACGACCTAAAACGGATAGTGCCGGTAGTGCTAATTATCATCGCCTTCCTGCTAGCCATTATGCTGCGCAGTCTGGTAGCTCCCTGGTACCTAATAGCCACCGTCGGGCTGTCTTACCTGGCCACGCTTGGTTTTGCCATGATTGTTTTTGTACATTTGGGCCATCAGGACGGCCTCAATTTCATCTTGCCGTTTCTAATGTTCATCTTCGGCATGGCGCTCGGTCAGGATTATAATATCCTGGTTATGAGCCGCATCCGCGAGGAGGCTCACAAGGAAAAGACGCTGTTCGCGGCGGTCACCAAAGCTGTCGGCATCACCGGCACGACAGTTACTTCGGCCGGTCTAATATTGGCTGGTACTTTCACTATCCTCGGCCTGGTCGGCGGCGACCAGCAGGTCGAGCAAATCGGCTACTCTATCGCCTTTGGCATCCTGCTGGATACATTTTTTGTACGTACCCTGCTGGTGCCATCCATCGTCACCATACTAGGCCGCTGGAACTGGTGGCCATCAGAGCTGTACAAAGAGTCGTCTTAGAGCGCCAGTAACTTCTTGAGTGTTTTGAGGTTGCGGTTGGTGTTGAAATCTTTATATTTGGCTTTGGTGAGAAACTTAGCGAAACTGCTTTTAAGCGTTGCGCCTTTATCAACTCTCCAGTAGGTCACGCCGCGGCCAGGTTGCACTTGCTCGCCGTCGGCCAGTTCGCACAGCTCGCCAGCCAAATCTTTCTCTAGCCCGTTTTCCAGGAAAATTACATAGTCATGCTGATTGTCGCCGGCCGTGCCAAACGGGTAGCGCTCGACGATAGCCGCCAGTGTCTCCAGCGACAGCACTTGTGCCTTGGCCGGATAGCCAAACGTCTCGCTTAGCGCCGCCTCAATCAGCTTTTTTAGTTCAGCCGCGCTCTGATCACTCTCAAAGACCACATTACCGCTCTGCAATAGCGTAGTCACGTCTTGCATGCCGGCTTTTTCTAGGCAAACTTTCAGGTCAGCCATCTTGATAATTCGCCCGCCGACGTTCACGCCCCGCAAAAAAACCGCATATCTCGTCATGCGGCCATTATAACAATTGACTGATTCGCCTAGTGTAATAAGTGGAAAAAGACATGTCAGATTGGAAGTGGGTTGTGTGCGGGGGTTAAGTGTTGGGGTGAGTGTAGGGCTGGTAGGAGGAGGGTGAGCGGACTAGGCAAAAACGATCACGGGATCACCTAGAACACATATGCTCACCCTCCTCGTTACCAGTGTTGGCGCGGGTTACTGCTTTACAGCTTCGCCAGTTGAGCCCAGTTGAGTCATGCACGCCGGCAGGGGAGGCTGGAGCATACATGGCTGCAACACATCGTAGGCTCGGCGATTCCGAGGAAGTCTGTTTACTGTAAAAAACCGGGCCGGGAAGGTGCTCTCCTAAGGATTCGAAAGGGTAAGAACCCTTGGATATCACCTTCCCGACTCTCGGTTGTTCCCTGAGCAAGGTGTGCCGAGGTGAGCTGTCCTGCGCTGGTCAGCTACACGCCCTATATGGCAACACCTCTCGCCGCTACACGAACGTCTCTAAAACCCCCGGAAAAGAGACCGTCGTTAGCTGGCAAGCTTTAACAAACTTTATCTACACTTCATCTATTAGAATACGAGCAAAGTACTTCTTAAAGAGTACCTTGATCGTATCCTAATAAGGTTACAAAACTAATTCAACAATCTGACATGTCAAGGTGCTAACTTTAGGGAAGCCGCGAACCTCTATTAAATAAGGGCTCAAGCCGCTATCGACCCAAAATTGCTAATTACTATTAAACTCTTAATTAAGCCCGCTGTCAATACCTTGTTAAAATAAGGTTAATGAGTTTATCAATTGGCATCGTCGGCCTGCCGAACGTAGGCAAATCTACCCTGTTCAATGCCCTGACCGGCAGCAACATCTTGGCGGCCAATTATCCGTTCGCTACGATTGAACCAAACACCGGTATAGTCCCGGTGCCGGACGAGCGTTTGGCGAAATTAGCTGAAATTTATCATACCAATAAAGTGGTGCCGGCAACTGTTACATTTGTTGATATTGCCGGCCTGGTTGCCGGAGCCAGTCAGGGCGAAGGCCTGGGCAATCAGTTTTTGAGCCACATCCGCAGCACCAACGCCATAGTGCAGGTGGTGCGGGCTTTTGACGACGCCAACGTGACGCACGTTGATGAAGCCCATGACCCAGCCAAGGATATCGACGTGATTAACACAGAGCTGGTTCTGGCCGATTTGCAGACTATGTCCAAACGGCTGCCGCGGCTAGAAAAAGAGGCTCGCGCCGACCCAAAACTTAAGCCGCTATTAGTCGCCTACCAACAGGTGAACAAGTTTTTGGACAATGGCCAGCCAGTCTGGCGACACCCTGAAATTAACGGAGAGGAGTTAGCTGATTTGCAGCTATTGACCATGAAGCCGGTCATTTATGTATTCAATGTCGACGAAGCCGGCCTGAACGACACTAAAAAACATGATGAGTTGCGGGCATTAGTTGCGCCATCGAGGGCATTATTTGTTTGCGCCAAGCTGGAAAGCGAACTTAGCGATTTGGATGTCGTGGATGCCGCTGAGCTGCTAGATAGTTACGGCCAAAAAGAGTCCGGCCTGCTCCAACTAATACACGCCGCTTACGATACGCTTGGCTTGCAAAGCTATCTGACAGCCGGCGAACAAGAAGTCCGTGCCTGGACTATCGCGCGCGGAGCCACAGCGCCACAGGCCGCTGGCGTCATTCATGGAGATTTTGAACGCGGCTTCATTGCCGCCGATATAGTTAACTGCGCTGATTTGCTAAGGGCCGGATCGCTGGCTGCCGCACGTAGCGCCGGACAGGTCCGTACCGAAGGCAAAACCTACGCTATGCGGCCAGACGATGTCGTTGAGTTCAAGTTTAACGTCTCAAAATAGGCACAAAGCTCGGATTTATTCGGCCGGTTGCGGCTGAGTTTCCAGCACTTCGTCTTGCTGGCTGTGGGCGTGGAATGACGGTCGGCCGAACTTCTTATTTCGCATGGCCAGCGGCAACTTGGAGTAAGCAATCCGCAAGGGGTTTAAAACTGTGCCTGACGGATCGTCGACCGGTGGTGGCGCGGCGGCTTGGGCTTGGATTCTATTGCCAAAAATCTCATGAACCCCTTCGCTGTACAAATCTGAGGCAGACGGCGCGACTGTGGGTGGCGGCGGGACAACCGCTGGCGGCACAGCGACAGCGACGGGCTCGATAGCCGCGGCTGGACTGGCTGGAGAAGCTGAAACACGGTCAGCGGTCGCTCGCAGAAGGTCGCTCTGGTGCTGAGCCAGCAGACCCTGGGCATACAGATAGTCAGACAACTCTGGGCTGGGCCGCACCGGCTCGATATCCAACGACTCTTGGCTGTCCTTCTCCAAATGCTCCTGGATCTTTTGCTGTTGCTGGTACTGGGCCAAAAGATACGTCCTCAGCTGCTGATTGATTTGCTCCAGATGTAGTCTCTGATCTTCTTCGTGGTCTGACTGCTTTTTCTTATTTTCGGCCATGCAACCCTGTACGTGGCCAATCAGCTTGCGCAGTCTCGGCTGGTTATAGCTCACGAAACGCAAGCTCTTAGAACCAGTAGAGATAATTATATGAGCGCCAAGCAGGCGGTGGCTATAATCAATCTCGTTAATCATGTCAAAACGCAAATCTTCTACGGTCAGATAGCGCATAGGTTTCTTATCAATCAGTATGACCCGGAAGTTAGTGGCAACTATGAGGGCAAAGCCGCCTTCGTAAAGGCCATTAACGCACTCGAAAATTTCTTCGTCGGGGAGAATAATGTTTGGCAGTTCGCCCATCTCGGTACGGCCCCAGCCGTGATATTTGACGCCGATTTTTCTTAGCTGTTCCTCCACAGATTCTCTCGTAACCATGGTGGACCTCCTTCGATCTTGCGATCTTTGTAAGTACCTTTAGCTTACTCCTGTCTAGCTGAGCGGACGGTGAAAATCTTTACATATGCGGTGCGACTTTCATCACCTTAGTTTGACTTCTTATTTTAGTTCTCTCATAATAGATATATGTTAGGCACGCTGAAGCAAACAGCGGAACTGGTGGAACTCTTCAAGTTGCGCGGCCTTAAACAAACCTTCCGCAAAGGTGACCTTGTTATCCGACCTGGCGAAACTCCGCCAGGTATTTTTTATGTCTACCAGGGGCTAGTTAAGGCTTACGACATTACTAAATACAACGAGGAGAACCTGCTCATCATCCGCAAGGAAGGCGAGATCTTCCCGCTTATCTGGGCTATTACGGGCCAGGAGCGCAGTGTTATATACCAAGCACTGGCACCGACTATCACTTGGCAGCTGAGCCGCGAAGTATTTCTAGACTTTACTAAGGGCAAGCCGGAGACCCTGGCTCCCCTGTTAGACATGACGATAGAAATGTATCGCCTGCACAGCGAGCGCATTTTGAACCTAGAATATCGTACTGTACGAGAACGAATTATTTCTTTCCTGCTAACCATGGGTCAGCGCTTTGGCAAGCAAGTCCCCGGCGGCCTGCTAATAGAGGTGCCCCTGCGGCATCAGGATATCGCCAGCTCGGTAAACTCCAGCCGCGAAACAACCAGCCGTGAATTATCGGCGCTGGAGCGCAAAGGCTTGCTGAAAAATAACCAGTCCCTAATTCTGTTGCGGGATGTTGGCGCTTTGCGCAAACATCTCAAATAACATCCGTTATTTCCACTTGAGGATGATTTCCTTAAGGGTCTTGATGACTGTATCATGATCTGGAATATCTTGTTTGTCATAGTAATGAGCCGTGTCAAAGTAGTCTTCGATAACGTTTAAACAATAGAGGTCATCGGCTAAAACGTGCATTCGATCGACGGCTTGTACGCTAGCGAACGGCGTAGCCACCACCAGTTTTTCAATGGCTACTGGTTTAAGGAACTCGGCGGCCAGATCCACTGGAAAGCCTGTTTTTAGCCCATCGGTCACGACAATAATGTTCCGCCCCTCTAGCAAGCGCTTATCGATAGTGCCGCCACTGCCGAGTAGGCGGTTCATGTCGTGCATTTTAGTTAGTTTCTCCTGCTCCACCACGCTGTAGTATTCA
>CAYRVE010000026.1:0-7109 GCA_964427685.1 uncultured Candidatus Saccharibacteria bacterium
TTTTGGCCTGCAGGCTATCAAGAACGTTGGCACCGCGGCCGTGGAGGAAATCCTGCGCGCTCGTGGGGATGAGGGCTTTGCTAATTTAGAGGACTTTTTGACTCGTGTTGATAGCGGCACCGTTAACCGCAAAGTCATGGAGAGCCTAATCAAAGCCGGCGCTTTTGACCGCTATGGTGACCGCGGCACACTACTTCATAGCCTAGACCTGATTATGGCTTTTACCGCGCGTCTGCAAAAACAAGCTAATAGCGGCCAGACCGATTTGTTTGGATCGCCAGACGGCAGTGCGGCAACCACCGGCCATAATAGTTTGGAACTGCCAGTCCCGCCAACCATGCTCGATACCCGCCAACAATTGCAATGGGAGCGTGAACTTCTTGGATTGTATCTTAGCCAACATCCGATAGAAGACTTCGAGACACTGCTAAAAGAACGAACCGTGCCGCTAAACAGTTTGCAGGCTGGCCATGACGGCCAAATAGTGACTATTGGTGGAATTATTACTACGGTGCGTGAAATCACGACTAAAAACGGCCGCCGCATGGCCTTCATCAAACTGGAAGATCACTTCGGCGAACTGGAGATCATCTTGTTCCCCAATAATTACGAGCAACATTCGGCTTTGTTGCGACAAGACAACATCGTCCTCATAAAAGGCAAGGTTAATGCTCGCGATAAAAACGGCAACAGCACTGGCGAAGTTAAGGTTATGGTAGAAGACGCCAAAGAAATTACTATAGAAGACGCCGAAGCCTACCAAGCCACCGGCCAGGCCGCTTCAAAACCGCAAGCCGCACGGCCTATCTCTGAGAAAGTTTATATTCGATTAGTCAGCTCCGAGGACGAAAAGACTCTGTTATCGCTCAAAAAAACCATCGACAGCCACAAAGGCGACACCGAAGTAGTGCTGGTGCTTGGCCAAGATACCTCAAAGCAGGCTATCAAACTGCCCGGTGGGATTAACCGCGCTGGCGAAGGCCTGGACCAGCTAAAAGACCTCGTCGGTACTGACAATCTAGTTATTCGTTAGTGGATGGTGCCGCCGGCTTGCATGAAAATCACAGCCATGGTGCCTACAAAGACAATCGTAATCTCCAGCATCGGGTGGTGCAATACGAAGCTTTCGCCTTCTAAGACCAGCCGTTTTAGCCGCAAGCCATGCCGGACAATAAACAAGGCGATGGCGGCACCGGCCAGAGCCGAAACTGCAATAGTACTCCACTGCGCCTGTCCGCCGGTAAGCAACTGGATTCGGGAAACCGGCTTGGCCGATAGGCCAGCAGTCGTGTCCTGTGCGCCGGCAATCCCGCCGGCTGCTGGCGCGGCTTCAGCTGGCTCGCCGTATTCGGCGACCACGATAGTCTCCGGCCCGTTACCCTGATAATTAGGCGATTGGGCTACGCCAAAGCCAACGTCCTTGTAGTTGGCATTCAGTATATTGGCCCGGTGTCCGGGGCTGTTCATCCAGCCGTTCACAGCGTCACTAGCGTTGCTAAAGCCATAGGCTAGGTTTTCGCCGGCAGCTTGGTAATGATAACCGGCAGTAGCTATAAACGACCAAGGCGTCCGGCCGTCCGGCGAATTGTGCGCCCAGTAATTTTTCTGGGCCATATCGTTAGCCTTGGCCTGCGCAGCCGCGTCGAGCTGGCCGTTAAGGGCAAGCGACGGCTCGTTATCTTTGGTTCGTTGGGCGTTGGTGTTGCCCAGCAAAGAACTGTTACTAAAATTGCTGCTCGCCCCCAGGACACTCTGATGCGACCACAAGCTGTTAACTATCAACCCCATGGCGACAATCAACAACATCGGCAAGTAAGGCCAATATGTTTTCAGGTAATGGTCGCTGTGGCGGTGATGCGTGCCACCGCGTTTTTTGTGGTGTTTAGAATTGCGTTTTGGTCTGGTAACAAGGGTCATATTTGTTTTTAATTAACACATAAATTATATCATAAATACGATTATTTAAGATGGGTTTTATTAGATGGCTCAAGCTACTATATTCAAGCAGCGACTCTGGTTAGAGCGCTTTCCATGGCGTACTCAATAACAGCTTCACCTATTTTCCTGCCAAGTACGGTTTCAGCTTGCGGGCTGGTTGTCAGGTACTCAGGCGTACCCTCCCCAGTAAGACTGAACTTTAATAATTTCTGTCCAATCTCGGCACACCAATCTCTGTAGCCATGTTCCTTTAAGGGTGTGAGCAATTCTTGCAACTCTTCCAGATTCTGAAGCCACTCCTGGTCTCTGAGCAAGTCAAGCGGGACAACCTCTCCTAAATCTACTATCTGGTCATCAGCCGGCTTGACTACCAGGGCCGTGTCCAGGTCATTGACGCGTACAACCCCGCCGTTTGGTATTCCCCAGCGGTCTCGAATGCTTGCCGTAATATTGAATTGTCCACTCGGACTAATTCTCTGCGTCGTAAAAGGTTTGCCACGTAAACCAGCTAGCCGTGGCTGACGTTCATCATTACTCGTAAGATTTCGCGTGCCATTATGTGCGGATAGGCTGTCTATGCCGCGGCGGGTTAAATCACTTTGAGGATAAATTGCTTCGATCAGATCGTATCTGGCAATAGGTTGGGTTACAAATACCGCATCGCCCAGGTCCGCTATCGATATTTCTCCGCCCTCGTGACAACCCCACGCTCTTCGAGTTGGTGCGGGTAGGGACATATGCCCATTACCCGAAACGTTAAAATCATAACACTCCATAAAGCATAAAATATCAGAAAAGCATTGTTTTGTCTATACAATAAGCATCACGTAAAACGAATGTGATATAAAGCCATGGCGGCGGCTTGGACGACGTTGAACGATTCTTTTTTGCCGGACATTGGAACTTCCAGGGTTTCGTCGCAGAGTTTTAAAGTTTCAGATTCAATGCCTTCGACCTCTCGTCCAACGACGATTGCAATCTTATCCGGTGCTTGGTAATCCGGCAATTTGACTGAGCCGGGCGCTTGCTCCAGCGCCGCAATGACAAAACCTTGTTTCTTCAGCTTGGCAATCAACGGCTCAATCTCTTCTTGATGCTGCCAATCAATTAATTTTTCAGCGCCGAGCGACGTTTTGGCAATTTGCTTATCGATTTTCGCGGCCAGATGTGGCAGGCGAGTGTCATCGCTGATTTCTGGATAGGGCGTGTAACCTGTTAGGTAAACCGCCTCAACTCCCAGTCCTTCGGCGGTTCGCAATAACGAGCCAACATTGTGCGCGCTACGAAGATTATGGGCAATCAAGACTAAGTGAGACATACCTTAACTATACCGGACAACCCTGCTTATGCTTTATACTGTTAGCATATGAGCCAAGACCCCGCCCGCCAAGATGAAGAGCAGGCCACTCAGCGTCGTGCCCGAGTGCTGGGTATGGATTATTTTGACACTTCTCAACAAGGCGATAAGCCGTTATACCGCAACTGGCTGACGGTGCCGGAAATGTACCAGCTGAAAGTCATTCCGGTGCGCTCCGACAAGAGCAATATCCTGTTTGGCGTCACCACCACCACGTCCCAGCAAACTATGAACAACCTTCGCCAGCGGTTCGCCGACCAGCGGGTTAATTTCGCTATTATTTCCGACGGCGGTTACCGCGAGTACATGCGCTTGTATGATCCGCCGAAAAAAATCGAGTATCAGGATATCGAACTGAATACGGCTGGCAGCAGCCAGCTGGTAGAGCAGATCTCCGGCATTTTGGAACAGGTGCGTGCCGATGATATGCTGGCCTATTTGGTTGCCCAGGCACACCGCTTAAACGCTTCGGATATTCATATAGAAACTCAGCGTGACGATATTCGTATCCGCTTTCGCATAGACGGCGTTCTACATCCCATTGCCCACCTGAAACCTGCTAAGTACCGGATCTTGGTTTCCGCTATCGCTAGCGCCGGTAATGTTTCAACTGCCACCAGCGAGGCACAGCAAGGGCACATTGCCCAGCGCGTTAAGATGGCCGACGGCCGCGAAGTAGATGTTAATGTGCGGCTGGAAACCGTGCCAACCATCAACGGCATGGACGTGGTAATGCGTCTGTTCAACATGGATCAGTCGATGTACACGCTGGATAAACTTGGCTTGAGCGAGACTGAACGCAAGGTTGTAGATGACATCATTGCCAAGCCAACCGGTCTGGTGATGGTCGTTGGCCCGACCGGCTCCGGCAAGACCACCACGCTGTACTCCATGCTGAATTCGCTGAACAGCGAGGAGCGCAAGATTATAACCATCGAAGACCCCGTGGAGTACCAGTTTCCCGGCATCACCCAGATATCAGTGCACTCCACTGAAGGCGGTAACGATGATACCTTTGCCGATAAACTGCGCGCCGTGTTACGGCTCGATCCAGACATTGTAATGGTCGGCGAGATTCGTGATATGGACACCGCTCGCACAGCCTTGCAGGCGGCTCTAACCGGTCACCTTGTCTTAGCGACTTTCCATGCCGGTTCGGCCGCGGCGGCGCTGACACGCATTGCCGATATCATCGGCCAAAATCCGTTGTTTATTTCGGCTATTCGGCTGGTTATGGCCCAGCGCTTAATTCGCCGGCTCGACGATAGTATCAAGCAAGCCTATAGCCCCTCGGAGGGCGAATGGAAGCAAATTAACGACGTGCTTGATACGTTGCCAGAGGGATTTGAGCGTCCTAATCTCGATAACCTTCAGCTATATAAACCTGGTAAGTCGGAAGCCAATCCGTATGGCTACCAGGGCCAACTGGCTATTCGCGAGCAATTTATGATGAGCGAACCATTGCGATTACTGCTGGAAAACATCAAAATCAAAGTGGATACGCAATCGATAGAAAAAGCTGCTCGCCAATCCGGCATGCTTACCATGCTGCAGGATGGCATGCTCAAAGTTATCTCCGGCCAAACGACCCTGGAAGAACACTACCGCGTCGTCGGCTAATTATTGGATAACTTTGGCAATGGTCGGCACGAGGCGGTCGTCGTCGACGGAAGGAATAATCTCGTCAACTGACGGATTTTTGAGTAACTTAGCAATGGCCTCAGCGGCAGCTATTTTATGCTTATCAGTTATCTCGCTAACTTTGTTATCCAGCGCCCCGCGGAAGACGCCAGGGAAGGCCAGGGCATTATTAACCTGGTTCGGGAAGTCGCTGCGGCCGGTGGCGACGATGGCCGCGCCGGCAGCTTTGGCTTTGTCAGGCATAATCTCCGGCGTCGGGTTGGCCATGGCGAAGATGATTGGGTCTTTGGCCATGTTTTTTATCATTACAGGCGTGAGCAGACCCGGCTGCGATACGCCGATAAATACATCAGCTTGCTTGATGGCGTTCTTTAGCGAGCCGAGCACATTATTTGGATTAGTTGTCGCGGCCAGCTGTCTTTTGGAGGGGTTCAGGTTGCCGCGGTTACTATGGATGACGCCCTTGCTGTCAACAACAATAATCTCAGGGCTTGCATATTCCCGGAGTAGTTTCGTGACCGCTACACCGGCCGCTCCGGCGCCAACAACGACAATCTTGCAGTCGCTGAGCTGTTTGCCGACCAGTTTAGTGGCATTAATCAGGCCGGCCAGTACGACTATTGCCGTACCGTGCTGATCGTCATGCATTACTGGGATTGATAATTCTTTTTTGAGCTTCTCTTCCACCTCGAAACAAATGGGCGCGGCGATATCTTCCAGGTTGATGCCGCCGAAACTTGGCGCTATGGCCTTGACGGCGGCCACAATCTCTTTGGTCGAATGCACGTCCAGCACAATCGGCACGGCATCGATACCCGCAAAGTGCTTGAAGAGCATGCACTTGCCCTCCATAACCGGCAAACTGGCCTGCGGTCCGATATTTCCCAGACCCAACACGGCTGAACCGTCGCTGATAACCGCTACGCTATTATTAAGCCAGGTATATTCACGAGCTTCATCGGGATGCTTGGCGATATAATCAGAAACGGCCGCCACGCCAGGGGTATAATAAATGCTCAGCTTCTCGCGGCTATCAGGCTTATCTTTTAACTCCACGGCTATTTTGCCGCGCAATTCCTTATGCTTCTTTAGCGCTTCTTCTTTGAAATCAGTCACGGACTTCATTGTAACACTTGCGTGAGAGAAGTAAATCGTGTACAATCTACCGGATATGTCGAGTGTAATTGACCAGATTAACGATCAGTATAAGAAGAAAGCCGTTGTCGACGTGCGTAGCGGCGACACTGTGCGCGTGCACCAGAAAATCCGCGAAGGCAGCAAAGAGCGTATCCAGATTTTCCAGGGGCTGGTGATACGTACCGGCAAAAAAGGCAGCCATGTTAGCCGTATCACTGTCCGCCGGGTTACTGGCGGCGTCGGCGTGGAAAAGAGCTTTTTGATGCACAGCCCGCTAGTCGTTCAGGTCGAAGTCACTAAGCGCAGCCGGGTTCGCCGCAATTATCTTAGTTATATGCGTGAACGTACTGGTAAGGCTGCCCGTTTGAGCAACGTTGATTTTGACAGCGATTCAGTCAATTCCGTCCATGACGAGGCTGCCGAAGCCGAAGAGGCTAAACTGCACGAACAGGTGAAAGCCGAAGCCGCTGCTAAAGCTGAAGAAAAAGCCAAAGAAGAGGCTGCCAATGAAGCCAAAGTTGAAGCCGCGCTAGCCTCCCACGACCAAGCCGCTGAAAAGCCAGCTGGCGAATCTGATAAATCTGATAAAAAAGATGATTCAAGTTCAGATAAAAAGTAAAAAGACAGAGTAGAAATTATTCAAAAGGGTGGTGATGGTAAAGAAGTGTGAGCTAGTAAGCTCTCGAAACACTTCACCAAGCATGTCGCTTGTCCCCTCTATCCAACAGCCTGATTTACGGCTTGCCTTCGATTTGGTGTGTCATTTCATTGACGCCCCATGCGACTATGCCGAGACCGACAACGACGCCGAAAGCTATGGCTTTCTTGATGATGCGCATCACCAAGTCCCTTTGCTTGAATTGGCGCGGAACGGCCAAAAATCCATGGCCACGAGGGCGCCTACCGCAATGGCGACAGTTGCCGCAAACAGCTTCACTGCTTTCGATAGCTTCATTTTGCCTCCTGGTTAGGTGTTGTTTCCTGCCTGTTTCAGAAGTTTCCTAATTTCAAAATAGTCCCAGTATTCGGCAACGAT
>CAYRVE010000027.1:0-7034 GCA_964427685.1 uncultured Candidatus Saccharibacteria bacterium
CAGCGTCATTGTAAGCGATAATTTGGGCTTCGTTAGACCCAAACTGGACAGCCAAACTGGCCGCCGTATCACCTGATTTTACAGTATAGACAATGCCGCTAACTGGCGGAATGACGAGGCTTGTGCCAGGAGTCAGCGCGTCAGCGACCGACAAGTTATTGGACCACCGGATACTATCAGAAGTAACACCAAACTTTGCTGCCAAGCTGGATACTGTATCGCCGGGTTGAGTGACGTAGGTCTGGATATCGGAACGTGATTTGAGACCGGCAGTCACGACTTGCGGTTTACTGATGACGTTATTGGTGGTGGACGCTATGGCCAGATCGGCGGCCTGTGATTGCGCCTGGTTGGTGATAGCCGTGGTTTCCGGCAAACTGTTAACTTGAGCCACGGTTTGGGCGATATCGGCCGAAGACAGCTGATCCAGCGGATTTGCTACAGTGCCGGCGATAGAAGCGTCATTAGCCGATGCTGTCGTGGTGGCACTGATAGCAGTGTGCCGGTCGTGGAGTACAAGGGTCATAATAACTGCTAAAACAAAGACATTAGCGGCCACTAAGCTGAAACGCCAAAAACGCTTATTATGCCGACCGGCGAAGCTGGCGGAGCGAGCCTTTAATGGGCGGCTGGATACCTTAGCCGAACGGGCCGGGCGAGGCCGGGTACGCGGTACGGCTAAACTGGTTGTTATTGATGAAGAAGAAGGGTTGCTAATGCTAGCTCTCCGTACATCTTGTTAAGATGTGCACTCCCCGATAGGCGTTTAATGTAATCTTCGACAGGTTGCCCTGCCCTTGAAAATTGCCATATCGCGGAGGTAGCCTTAACAGGTTTTTATATAGAATCCCCGATAGGGCTCCCCTGTAATGCTACTGTTGCAATTATAGCAAATCCGGCATTGAACGCAAGACTTTTATGCTTTCACTACCCCTGTAAGAATAGGCTTATTGGCCGCAAAGTTTGTGGCAGTACTGCTGGGTTTGGGTCTGATGGTCCTGCAAGTTTGTAGAGAAGTAGGTATTACCGTTATCGCCAGCTACAAAATACAGCCAGTTAGTAGCCGCCGGGTGGGTAGCGGCATATAGCGAATTAGTGCTGATGGTGCTGATAGGTGACGGTGGCAAACCCTTATGGATTAAGGTGTTGTAAGGCGAGTCATAGGTTAGGCTGGATGTCCTGCCAGCTTCGACAGCACCATACTGGGCGGTTACGTCTGAACCGAGCGTGGAATTAGATTTAAGACGGCTTAGGAAAACCTGCGCGACTTGCGCTTGGTCGCCAAGCTTGCCGCTACCATCCTCTTGCTCGATGATAGAGGCTAGCGTGACACCCTGGTAAGTGCTGAGGCCCTCGGCGGCAAACTGGGCTTGGACGGCCGGCGTAAGGTGTTGCTCCGTCTCCGCCAGTGACTCGCGCACAATAACCGATGGGTCGGTAGCGGGATCTTTCTGGTAAGAATCCGGCCACAATAAGCCTTCCAAGTTATTAACGCTAGGCGGCTTAAAGGCCAGTACTGGCACATCACTGTATAGCGCCGGGTTTAGGGCGTTGTCCACGGCCGCCGGTTTAAAGCCGTTGTTGATCAAATCGGCTCGCACCTGATCAATCCGCTGGCCAGGCAATATCGTCACCAAACGGGTAGCAACCTTGCCCCCGGTAATGGTGCTAATAATCGATGGCACGTCCTGGCTGGGCGACAAAGCATAAGTGCCAGCCTGCAAACTGGTGCTAAACTCTTTACTATGAATATATAGCTGGAAAGCCCAGGCGCTTTTTATGAGATGGGCTTTTTCGAGATTATCGGCGATGGTTTTGACCGAACTACCGCTCTCAACTGTAAATATCTGGGATTTTTGGCTGGCACTGACTGATTGCAGATCTGATGTATACAGGTGTCGAACAAAGATAACGCTTAATATTAATATAACGACAAGCGTGCCGAGTACCCACCAGACCCGGGCTGGCATTCTGTGGCGTCGTCTACTGTGCGTATAACGTGTCATGGAGTCTCCGTGCTGCCAATTTTACTATAACTGTCTAGGAAATCCTGCAGTATGTAGGTGGCGGCCAGGGCGTCAACGTCAGCCTTGGCGTGCCCGGCGCCGCGGGACTCTAGCTCGGCTTCGGCTTGTTTGGAAGTTAACGCCTCGTCTTGCATGTGAATCGTTTGGTCGACCTCGCCGCGCAACTGCTCGACAAACTTCTCGGTAGCAACCGTTTGACCGGTAGACTGACCATCCAGACCGCGCGGCAAACCAACTACTAATTCGCCAACGGCCTCCGCCTCGATAATCTGCTTTAGCTCTTCAAAGAAGTTATCGCCGCGCAGTAGCGTAGCCAGCGGCCGCGGCAAGCGCGCCGCCAAAGATGCTATAGCTACACCCACCCGCTTGTCGCCTACGTCCAAGCTTAGGATGTTACGGGGAGCTGTTGGCATTATTGGTACTCTTGGTAGTTGTTGGTTTGGCTATGGTTACTTTAACTTTGCTGGCTTTCTTCGGCACCGAACTAACCCAGAACGGACTAAGCTTGACGTTAACGTCTGTAACATCCGGGTTGCCCTGCAACTGCGATTTAACATCGTTCGGTTTTTTGCCAAGCGCTTGCTGTTTGATGCCAGCGATGTTTAGATCTGGTCCGACTTCGGCGGTGGTTTGCAGTGTCAGCTGGGCGCTGGTGCTGGAACTGGTATTGACGCCAAATACAGCAGCATCCAAGCCTTCGCTCAAGATGGTCTGCTTGGAAGTATCAACCTGGTTTTTGACGGCGCTATCGACCAATTTATCTAAATCTTTTTCTTTGGCGCCGAACATAGTATAAGTCACCACCTCAGTAACCGTAACGTTATTTGCCACATCGCCGACGCCAGCGCTTTGAGTAACGTTAGGCGTGCCGGGACTGAAGGTCGAGGTGATGGCGAATTCACCCTGGCTCTTAAGCTGGCCCTCCAATGTCTGTTTCTGGGCGTTGTCATTGGTAGAAATCTTGGCCTTGGCGTTAGTGATGTCATTTTGGTTAACCGTTTGAACGATATTATCGGTGCCACCAGAGATTGTACCGCCTTGTCCTGTGACTCCTGAAGGAACATTTGAGATTGAGAAACCCGCGCCAGAAGGTAAGTTATAGCTTGAGCCGCCACTCTGCGCCAGTACGCTGACGCTTGCTTGGCTATTGTCGGATTTGCAGTTACCGCCACCGCTAAATGAACTGCCCGGTATCGTTACGCTCTGCTGGCTAATATATGTGTTATTGCCCCCGCTAAACGCGGTGCCAGCTGGAATTGTAATAGCACCGTCTTGATGGGCACAATTAGACACTGTCACGTTGCCGCTGGCTTTGTTGCCGTGGTTCTTTTTGCCGGTGGTCGGCACTTGCTGGCTGAAGGTTTTTTGCTCGGAGGCCAGCTTGGCGGGTACCGTCGGCGTGTCGGAGCTAGTGTCCAGCTGGGTTTCGGTAGTTGATAAGTTAAGATTCATCTCGACCGGTACATTGGTGGCGTCTGTTTTAACGTTGATAGTCGCTTTGGGCAAAACAACCACGCCAAGGATAAAAGCGAGGATTAGCAATAAAAGAATAATGCCGCCAAAAATGAGTTTTTTGCGGAAAGTGCCAAAGTTGGGGATTTTGAATTTGCTGCCGGACTTGCCCTTGCCTTTGTCTTTAGCGGCTTTTCCGGCGCCAGCGGCGGCCGCGAAATCCTTAGGTTTTTTGGCAGTCGGCGGTTTGGCGGCGGCATCTTCTGGCAGTTCATCGTCATCTAGCTGAAGGGTTTCCATGCCATTGTCCGCCGCAGGCTGCTCAGCTAATTTGCCGACCGGTTGGTCACCGGCCGTATCTTTAGTGACCTCACCGGCTTCATTAATGGCTTCTTCGCCAGCTTCTTCCAGCTTGGGAGCCATAGGGATTGTCGGCTTACTGCTTAGTGTTTTGGCTACATGAACACCGGCCGCGCCGGCTAGTGGTAATAGCCCGGCTTCAGCGGTTATCAGCACCAGGTTTTTGTTAGCCTCATCGGCGGCCCGCTTGAGCAATTTCATGTTAACGATGCTTTGGAAAACACCGGCCCGCTTAGGCAGTACCAAGGCCGTAACTTTGCTGCTACTGCCGCGCACCTTATCAATGATGCCGGTTATCTCGTCATCAATGTCGATGTAGATGGTGTCTTTGCTATCTGCCATATCTATACGCTTAACATTTTATCAAGTCTATCGCGGATTGACCCGCCATTATCATTAAATTGCATGGTATCCATGCCGACACGCAGGAGCCCCATAGCCGTAATAAAGGTGTGGTCGGTTACTTTGCCGGTCAGATCGCGGATGCCGGAAACTTGGTCTGGTCGGATGTGATGAACGCTGGGTTTGCGGGTAAAGGGCAGATTTTTGTACCAATCGGTGCCCAGACGGTCCATCAGCAGATCCAGCGAGGAACCGCCTCCACACAGGAACATGCGATGCGGCAGATGATCCAGTTTATTAAATTCGCTAAGTGCCAGCTCGATGCCGCCAATCCAAACGTCAGCCGTTTTGCTTAGCGCCGCTTCCACGGCTGGGCGTTGCTGAACGGCCACTTTGTTGGTGCTGAGACCGACTTTCATTTCTTCTGCCTGTTCATATGGCACGGCCAGGTCGCGCTCCACGGCATGGGTGTAGGCCCGGCCACCAATGCCAAACATCTTGGTCCCCTGCACTCCCCCCTCATTTATAACGGCCAGGTCAGTGGTGCCGCCGCCAACGTCCATCAGTATAGCGCTCAGGTTTTGGTCGGGATTATTGCCGATAACGGCCCGCGCCACGGCGAAAGGTTCGGCGGCTACAGCCAGCAAATCCAGGTCGAGTTCCTGCGCGGTTTTTTCCAACGCGCCGATATGAATCATTGGCGCGAAAGCGGTATACAGCTGGATAACTACGTCTTTGCCCTGGAAACCAATCGGATTGGTGACCGGATAACCGTCAATCTCTATACTTACCAACGCGCTGTTGACCAGCCGTACTTCGACTTCTTTGCCGCCGAGTTCCCAGGCCAGCTGTGCTTTAGCTTTAGTCTGCGCGCGATCCTGTACCAAGTTAATAATCTTTTCCATTTCGGCGATGTCCAGCGGCTTGGTGGGATGCCGGCGAGCTACCCGTACAGTAGTCGTGGTGCCTTTCACCAGCTCACCGGCTATGCCGATGATAGCCGTACGCACGCTGACGTTGGCTTCTTCTTCAGCTTGGGTCAAAGCTTTGTCGCAATTTTCTACCACGGCAGCAATGTCCGCAATTGCGCCGGCCTGCATATCAGTCAAAGCTTGGTGCTGCCGGCCAACGCCTATAATCTCGACCGTGCCATCTTCATGAATCTGGCCAACCAGGGCTTTGACGAACTCCGTACCAACATCCAGCGCCACTAGATACTGGTCGCCCTTAGCGGCCCGCGACTTGGCCGCGGATGAGGCTTTGCTGGCACCGGCTTTAGCCTTCTTGGCCGCGTTGGCACTGACGCTTTTCAACTTCTGAAGCATATGCACTATTTTACCACAGTGGTACCTGAGGAAACCCTGAAAATTAACTGATGAAGATTATCTGGGGCTAACCGTCTTGGGCTAAGTTTGTTTCGGCTCGGGCTAACAGCTGTAATGCTGTTACGCCCCGGGCTGCGTGATTTTTCCTGTATTCCAGTTCGGAACGCTCATCTTTAAGTTCACTCTGCGCCAGGCCAGGATTGCCCTCTTTCAGGCGGTGCAGCTCCATGCCAAAAGCTCTTTCGTCAGTTGGTTCAATATCTGCACTAATGTACGGCCAGGTCCGAGTACACCCTACTGGCAAGTACACGCCTATTTGTGTATTTAGCCGCTTTTCGATTTCTCTAACCTGATTCTCAATGTCAAAGATTTTTTCGCGCGAAGCTTGGAATGCTGCCGGAATTTCTTCGGCCGGCACGTCGCCGAATACGGTTAGGCTGCGCATCATGGTTTCATCTATCTGGTCTGCAGCAGTAAGGTTATCTACTATGGAGCTGGCGGTTACTATTTCCGCCTGGGTAGACTTTTGCATATTGGCATCTGGCAAAACGGTTGCCTCGGCAGGAACTCCCCAGAGTGGCGTACTGCTTCTGAGACTTTCATGACTTAGTACCAGGTTAGCCGTGTAATACCAGGCCGAATAGTAGTCTGATAGTCCAGCATCAGCCATAATTTTTCTGGTATTGGCGATAATTTCGCTCGGGTTTTCGGCCCAAATCTTAATCCTATCGAGCTCGTCTTCGTCATTATGACTGTCACCTGCCACGCGCAGGATTCGGCCGCTAGATGAGCCCCTAATTACATCATCTTCAAAAGACCAATATGGTCCAATCCTAGGTGCCTCGTCGCGGTTTTCTTCGGTGTCAATAATTACTGATACACCAGCTGAGGCGATGAAGCCTTTAGCAGCATCAGACCAATAGGCTTTGTGTTCTTCGCCGTCTTTTTCTCTGGGTTCATATTCAAGACTAGCGCCTTCTTCGCCGACTGTCGCAGTGACTAAGTTAACCGAGAAGATCTTGTCCGGGCGCCTACTACCGTAGCCGGTGACCGCGCTCCAGCCCACTCGCTGATCTGCCAGCTCCGGCCCGAATTCTTTTGCTGTTACGAGATTGCGACCTTCCAATGACATGCGCGGTTCTCCTTATTTTCTCAGCATACTTAGTCTAAGAACCCATAGCAAGCATAAGCATTTTTCTAGACTAGAACGGCTTTGATGCGGCGAATGCCGGCAGAACTGGATTCTTCTTTTATAATTCTGAACTTTTTGCCGTCTTCGGCAAGCTGAGCTGTGTGGTCGACGTGCGGGCCGCCGCAGATTTCGAAACTGAATGGTTTGTCGACGCCATCAGCGATCATTTTATAAACTTTCACTGTGTCACCATAACGATCGCCAAACTGGCCAAGCGCACCCTTCTCTTCAACAGCAACTTTAGTCGGATACTCTTGGAACGAGACTTTCAGGTCTTTATCTATTTGCTCATTGACGATGTCTTCAACTTTCTTGATTTCCTCGGGGGTGACTTTT
>CAYRVE010000028.1:0-6897 GCA_964427685.1 uncultured Candidatus Saccharibacteria bacterium
GCCGGTTAGAGCACCTGCCTTTTAAGCAGGGTGTCGTGGGTTCGAGTCCCACTGGGCCCTCCATAAATTTATCTGTTATATTTAAACTGATGCTAATAAAGACAAATAAAAAACAAAAGCGAGAAATACTTGAGGTTGCCTACTTTGTGGCTGTCGCTCAGCCGATTATGGTATTGCCGCAGGCGATACACATATTTAGTCATCATTCCGCTCAAGACGTATCACTTTTAACGTGGGCGATGTTGCTAATATTTAATACCGCAAACTTTATCTACGCTCTGGTGTTTAATATCAAACCGATAGTGATCAATAACGCCATCTGGATGATAGTCGACGCCTTAGTCGTCATCGGCATCCTAATGTATCGTTAAATCAATCTTAAACCTTGCTAGCTCTTTGACTGGATTCTAAAAGACCGATGTTGACCCGTTCCGGGCCTTGATTTACAATAAGATTGGAATTGGTTCTACAATTTTAAATAAACCCCAACCTTTCGGAGGGGGTTTATTTATTTGGTGTTGAGAACCTGGCGGAGGGGACGGGATTCCAACCCGCGGAAAACACAAGCTAACACTAGACTCTGTGCTCTGGACTGGGAATCAAAATTTGCATACCGCAAGAAGCACAGCCTAATAGGCCACTTCCTTCGACTTCGTTGTGGCAGTTAGGGCAATGTATTTTCTTCATACTACCAGCATACATACTTATTATTAACTTTTTCTTAAATTTCGTTAGCCTACTATACTCTCGTAGCAAGTAGGCATCGCTAACTACTTGCGAACCTGCCACCTAGAGCAATAGCAACGCCCAGCAGCATCATAACTACTCCAGCCTGGACCATAACAAAGATTATTACAATGATGCCCATAATTGCTAAAAAGACTCCTCCTTGAACTGCTTGTTGTTTTGCAGAACCACCCTTTTCTAGCTTAAACGAACTCATAAGCTCCTTGCGTGCTCAATCATCTGCTTCTCGGTCATTACGTGAAGTTTTTTAGATAAAATGGTTTTCCCGTTTTCCTTAAACTTGAAGGTGTACAAGCCAGCCTCAGGGAACCCTGCGTGAGATAAATCTACTACTATTGGCACAACATGACCTTTAGGTGCTTTCGATTTAACTTCAATGGGCATAGAGTGTAACTCTTTACCGTTTAGTTCGTAAGATAAAGCCAGCATTAAACTTTGCCCAGATAGTGCCTTCTTTGTCCGAAAAGCCACCGCACCCACTAGTGGATCTTGTCGCATAGGGAACTTTGGAGCGTAAATAATATCGTGTAACCCTATTAAATCTCTGCCGTTTTCGTGGTCGGAGATTTCCGTACATAATATAAAGTATTCGCCTTCTAACATTACTTATCATTATAAACCTCCTTGAAGATTTTTGTTACTTGTTGTCACGGGATAGTAAGCTCCCGTTATTTACGAGCCGAAGAAATACTTGTCAAGCTGAGCTGGCGGACAAGGTGGCGGAAATCTGTTAGAATAACAGATAGAAATACATAACTTTATGGGAGCAGGGATTTGAGCGGACATTCCAAATGGTCGACGATTAAACGGCAAAAGGGCGCTAAAGACGCGGCCCGCGGCGCCGTGTTTACCAAGCTTGGCAACGCCATAGCCGTAGCTGCTCGCGACGGCACCGATCCGGACAGTAATTTTGCTTTGCGTATGGCCATAGATAACGCGAAAACTGCTAATATGCCGGCAGCCAACATTCAACGCTCTATTGATCGAGTGAAGGACAAGAACGCCGCGCAAATGCAGGAGGTTTTGTACGAAGGCTATGGTCCGGGCGGCGTGGCCATCTTGGCAGAATGTGCCACAGATAACATTAACCGTACGTATCCGGATGTCCGGCTGGCCTTCTCCAAGCATGGCGGCAATATCGCCGAAAAGGGTGCCGTGGCCTTCCAGTTTGACCGCAAAGGCATGATCCGGGTGAAAGCAACCGGCGACGATTTACTGATGCAAGCCCTGGATGCTGGGGCCGAAGACGTGCAGGAAGAAGATGGCGAATCGCTTATTTATACCGACCCCAAAGAGCTAGCTAAGGTTCGCGCCGCGCTCAGCGATAATGGTCTGAAAATCGAATCAGCCGAGTTGACTTATGTGCCGAAAAACACAGTTGAAGTCAGTGACGCCGCAACGGCAAACAAAATCATGCGGTTGATGGACGCCCTGGAAGAGATCGACGAAGTTGTTAGTACTCATGTAAACTTCGATATCCCCGAGGAACTACTGAATGGCTAATTATCAAGATGAGCTAGCCTTTGCTAAGGCACTTGCCACCGAAGCAGGTAAAATCATGCGCCGCTATTTTCGGGCCGAAGATATTGGCACAGAGTGGAAGCAAGACAACACGCCGCTGACAGTTGCCGACACGAACATTAATAACTTAGTAATAAAACGAGTTAAGGAAAAATTTCCTAACCACGGTGTACTTGGTGAAGAAGAAAGCTTCGAGCCAACTCGTGACTTAATCTGGGTTGTTGACCCAATTGATGGAACTGCTCCGTTCAGTATAGGCGTTCCTATTAGCACGTTTTCTATAGCATTAGTCGATCGTAAGGATGGCCAACCAGTTCTTGCCGTGGTATATGACCCTTTCCTTAATCACTCATACGAGGCTACGATAGGCGGCGGCGCTTATTTAAACGACACAAAATTACAAGCTTCCGTGACCAGTGATTTGGCGCAAAATTTTGTATTCTCGGCCAGCATTAGAAGTGGTAAGGATAAAATATACGAAGCAGACAAGCTTTTAAATAGTATCCGTAGCCAAAAAGGCAAAATAGTCTCAATCGCATCATTTATATATTTTGGCTGTAAGATTACGACAGGTGAATTAGTAGGTGTGATAGTTGATTTTCCGTCAACCTGGGATTTGGTTACGGTCAAGCTACTTGTCGAAGAAGCAGGCGGCATCGCGACAGATTATAATGGTCAGCCTCAGCGTTACGATGACATAACTCGTGGTCTAGTTGCCGCACCAAACAAGGAGCTGCACGGTAAATTATTACAAATGGTACAGGATGCTAAGCCATGAGAATCCTAGGCATTGATCCTGGCACCGCCATTCTTGGCTTTGGGGTAATTGAGGCTGATAATGGCAAGGCGCAATTGGTTGATGCGGGAGTTATTAGGACGCCGGCTAAAGAAGACGATGCCGTACGGCTGCAAACTATTTTTGAGGAAATAACAGATATAATCGCCCAGTCCAAGCCAACGGTTATGTCAGTAGAAAAATTATATTTCGCACAAAATGTCACTACAGCAATGACAGTAGCCCAGGCCCGGGGCGTTGTTCTGCTGGCCGGGCAGCAAGCAGGCTTGGAAATTCACGAATACACGCCATTGCAGATTAAGCAGGCTCTGACCGGATACGGTCGGGCCGAAAAAAAGCAAATCCAAGAGATGGTGCGGGTGATTTTAAATCTGAAAATCGTACCCAAACCAGATGACTGTGCTGATGCCCTGGCTGCCGCCATAACCCATAGCATGACTAGCCGTTTGCGCTAATGTTTTTATGTGTTACAGTGAGGGAGTTACCAAATAATAAAAAATGAGGAGAACATCCCATGCCACCAGCAGATAACCCAGTTCCGCCGGCACCAAACGACCCCGGCGTAACGCCGCCACCGGCACCAGACCCAACTCCAGCACCGGATCCAGGCCTTTCGCCCGATCCAGGTGTTTCGGATCCGGTACCACCGGCTCCCGAGGGCCCGGCAGAACCGCCGGCCGCTCCGCCTGTCTAAGGCTTGCTTAAGCCAATCGATCGCCAGCATTACCTCACGATGCTGGCGGTTTAGTTTGTCGCATAGCCTCAGATTCTACCTTATGAGATAATATATCTAATGATTGCTACACTTTCCGGCTTAGTAAGTGAAAAACTGGCAGATGTAGTGGTGCTGGATGTGCAGGGTGTAGGCTATGGCATATACGTTACAGCCGAAGACCACGGCAAATTCATCACCGGCGAGCAAGCCAAGGTGTATGTATATGAGCATATCCGGGAACAATCGCACGATTTATTCGGCTTCTTAAGTAAAGACACCCAAAGTTTATTTGAACAGTTGCTGGGAGTGAATGGAGTTGGCCCCAAAATGGCACTTAACATGTTAAGTATTGGCTCGGCAACAGATGTTCGGCAGGCTATTGCCTCCGGCGACGTCAAGTTCATTCAACAAGCTAACGGCGTTGGCAAGCGTGTGGCTGAACGGGTTGTAGTCGACCTGAAAGACAAAGTTGGCCTAATCGGCGTTGACCTGGAATCAACCGGCATGCTGAAATCTGATGAAAAACTTATGAAGGACGAAGCCGTCGAGGCGCTGGTATCGCTGGGCTACACCACTGCCGACGCCGCCACAGCTTTGCAGGAAGTCGACCCTGAACTGCCCACAGAAGACCGCATCAAACAAGCCCTGAAAGGAGTCGCGAAATGATTGACCGTATCGTGAATGCCGGGGCGGAGCCGGAAGAGCAGGAGAAGGTCATTGAAGTTACACTGCGGCCGCGAGATTTCGCTAATTATATTGGCCAAGAGCGGTTGAAAGATAATCTTAAGCTGGCTATTAAGGCCGCCAAAAAGCGCGGCGAGCCGATTGATCACGTACTACTGCATGGCCCCCCCGGACTTGGTAAAACTACGCTGGCGAATGTGATTGCTCATGAAATGGGCGCCCAAATCCGGGTGACGTCTGGGCCAGCCGTCGAGCGAGCTGGCGACCTGGCTAGCCTGTTGACCAATCTGCAAGACGGCGATATTCTTTTTGTCGATGAAATCCACCGCCTGAACCGCAACGTAGAGGAAGTGTTGTACAGTGCCATGGAAGATTTTAAGCTGGACATCATGCTCGGCAAAGGGCCGAGCGCCCGGAGTTTACGGCTGGATCTGCCTAAATTCACCATCATTGGCGCCACTACTCGTACGGGCTCGCTGGCCGCACCCTTGCGCGATCGCTTTGGCATGATGCACCGCCTGGAATTCTACAAGCCTGATGAGGTTCAACAAATCATTGAGCGGGCTGCTAAGATTTTGGGTGTAAAAATCAATAAAGAAGCTGCCGCCGAGCTGGCCCAGCGCTCTCGCTTGACGCCGCGGATTGCCAACCGCTTGCTAAAACGCGTCCGCGATTACGCTGACGTCAACGGTGATGGCATCATCGACTCCAATATCAGCCATAAAGCACTAGAATTATTAGATATTGATGAACTTGGGCTGGACGCTGCCGACCGCATGCTGCTGACAGCTATTATCGAAAACTATGACGGCGGCCCGGTTGGTGTGGAAACTCTAGCAGCGCTAACTGCCGAGGAGCGCGGCACTCTGGAAGATTTCTATGAGCCGTATTTGTTGCAGATTGGCTTGCTGGAGCGCACCCCACGTGGCCGAAAGGCAACCCCGAAAGCCTATAAACACCTAAAAAAGAAACCAAAAAACAAGGGGAACGACAAACAGCAACCGTCGTTGCTATAATTAAATTGATATGAACCCGCAAAACCCGCAAGACCTACAAAACCCGCTTAATCCAAATCCGGCGCCGCAGGAAATCCACAATCCATTATCTGTTATGCAGCCCGATGAACAAACAATTTGCGAGATCAAGCGCCACCCGATTGGCATGCTTGGAGTGTATCTTATAAGCGGCACGGTGCTTTTGGTACTGGCTGTACTGGCCTTTGTCGTTGCCCCTAACATGTTTAGCGACCATCGTAGCCAGGCTATGGCTTTGGGCGGCCTGGCTTTTCTCTTCGTTGGCGGATTGTTGCTGGCCTTTGTTTTTATTGCTAATAAAGTGTATTGGGGCAATAGCTGGGTAGTAACCAGCGACAGCCTCACGCAAATTACCCAGACCAGTTTATTTAGCAAACAGACATCGCAACTTTCACTCGGCAACTTGGAAGATGTCACAGTCGAACAAGACGGCATATTACCTCAGCTATTTAAATTCGGCGTACTTAGAGTTGAGACTGCCGGTGAACGCAGCAAGTTCGTTTTTCCGTTTTGCCCAAACCCTGATTATTACGCCAAAAAGGTACTGGCAGCCCGCGAAACCTTTGAGCAGCGTCGCCGCGCCAACGAACAAAATCCGCAACAAGACCTTTACCGCGAAGAGGGCGCATACCAGGCGCCACCGCGGCCACAATCGCAGCCACAGGCTCCTCCAGTCTATCCGCCAAATCCGCCTACTCAGTAATCCAGCTTACTGGAATGGGTTGTTGCGACCCTGGTCAAACAGCGCTTGCACATTGACGCTGTTGTCGCGCAGGGTCCGCAGTTGTTTGACTACCGCAGGGTCGATCTGAGGGATATTGTTAGCTTTTACCTGGCTTGTTACCGCAGCAGGGGATGGTTGGGTTGTTAATAATGTATTGATTCGCCAGACCACCACACCGTATATACAAACGACGAATACCAAGAACAACACCACGCTGTAATGGCTTATCCTGCCGATGACAGCAGATAGTTTCCTGCCCATATCTCCTAATCGTGCGTTTGATGTGTCGTTTTTCATGGCTTTATGTACTCGTTTAATATGATAACGAAAGTCAGATATTTACCATCTCCTACGGGATTGATGCTAATAGAATTAACTTGGGCGGTCCGCCGGTTGTGCTCTAGATCATTTAGGAAACTAATTAATTGGCTGTAAAGAATTGGGTTTTTAGGGTCGCTCGTGACGGTAATAGGCAGTTGGTAGACTCCTGGCGTGCCGCTTACGGCCGTCAACTGGGAAAGTTTATTCTGCGAGCTATTGGTATTAACGGCCGGGCTTGAAGCCGGCGGCGCAGATTGGGAAGTACTGGGGCTAGTGCTTGAACTGGAAGATCCAGAAGCACCGCCCAGCGTCGACGGCGGGAAAGATATTGACGCTATAACTATGCCGTTCTGAG
>CAYRVE010000029.1:0-6473 GCA_964427685.1 uncultured Candidatus Saccharibacteria bacterium
TTGTCCACAGGGCATTCAAAGCCAACAATGCCAGAGTAGTGACCACTGATTCGCCGGAATGGACAAGCCGCACTACACCTGCCGACGGAAAAGTGGCGTCAATCAGCGAGCCAGCCGCGATGATTCCGAGCAAAACAAGGCTTGGCATGAACAAGTCCGGCACCGCTGAGCCGTTATGTCTGCGCCGTATAATCACCCAGACAGCCAGACCTAACAATAGTGCCGCCAAGATGTCGCACGACCTATAAAGCCACGACCACGGCTGTCCTATATCTTCATAATGACTTATAAACGAAATCTTAGTCGATAATTGGTGATTTAGGCTTGGTCCAAGCAACCAGCTGAGGCTGAGCGTGACGTATAAGAACTGCCAGCTTCTCCAGGTTATGTAACGACGCATGACATTCATTATAGCTTTTTGCATGCTAAGATATATACAGATGTGGAAAGAAACTAAACACGGGCTGTATAAGCAGTTCAACTTCGAAAATTTCAAGCAGGCCTGGGCTTTTATGGCCAAAGTCGCCGAACTCACCGAGGAGTTCCAGCATCATCCACGCTGGGAGAATGAATGGAACGTGGTCCAGATCTGGCTGATTACGCATGAGGGCGGCAAGAAAATTACCGAAAAAGACCGCGAACTGGCCGAAGCGATTGATGCTGTAGCCAAGGGTGTATCACCAGAGGCGGTCGCCGCTGTCGAGCCGCAGGCCCACCCGGAGAAGGTTAAGGTTTTCGGCGACGGCGGCTCTCGTGGCAACCCCGGTCCTAGCGCCAGCGGCTTCGTGGTGCTCGATATGGAGGACAACGTGCTGGTAGATAAGGGCATTTACTTAGGCGTAACCACCAACAACCAAGCCGAATACACTTCTTTGAAACTAGCGCTCGAGGAATGCCACAAAATGGGCGTCAAAGAGGTGGAGGTTTATATGGATAGCCTGCTGGTGGTCAACCAAATGAAAGGCATATTCAAGGTGAAAAACCGTGACTTATGGCCACTGCATGATGCTATCAAGCAACTCGCCAAAAGCTTCAAGAAAGTCAGCTTTAGCCACGTGCCGCGCGAGTTTAACAAATTGGCTGACGCCGCCGTCAACCGCGCCCTCGACGATCACCTTAACCAGTGACAAACATACAACACTTATGCTAGAATGACAGAGGCCAGATTATTGGCTGATCGCGTACATTTTTGTACGAGGAAAGTCCGGGCAGCGTAGGGAATGGCAGTCGCTAACGGCGACCGGGCGCAAGCCTAGGGAAAGTGCCACAGAAACTATACTACCGTGAGTTAACACAAGCGGAAAAGGTGAAAAGAGTAGGGTAAGAGCCTACAATTTATATCAGTGATGATATAAAACGGTAAACCCTGTCTGCTGCAAGGAGATGGATACCTTGGGGCCTAAAGCCCCAAGCGTCCCGCTAAGGATTCATCAACAGAACCGCTCGAGCCTGCTGGCAACGGCAGGCCTAGATAGATGATCAGCACCGAGCAATCGGTACAAAACCCGGCTTACAGATAGTCTGGCCAATTAAAAACCCGTCCTAACCGGCGGGTTTTTGCTTATGCTTGCGTAAACTGGTCAAGTTCGAGAGACTAGGCTTATGAAGGTATTCTTGCCAGGCAATATGGCTCGTGACGCGGTTATTGCCGAGCGTCTAGCCCAGGAAGGCTGTGAAATGCATATCGCCAGCTCCATACGCAATCCCAGCTTAATCGCTGCGGCTGATACGAGCGAGGGGCGGTTCTATCCGGTTTCTGACGTACGAAATCCCCGGGAAATAGCCGAAGCGGCAGTTGCTTCGCGGGCCGACTTGTTTTGGCTGAATCAAGATGATGCCTTAGCCGCCGGGGCGGTGGACGAGGTTGCTAAACGGGCGCCGGAAATGATGATTGCCAGTCCTGATCAGGAAAGCTCACGGATTGAATGGGACAAGTTCGACTCTCGCAGAATTGTTCAGGAGATTGATAACGAGCAGGATACCTCATATAATCCGCTATACTTTTGCGCTACTGAGCCACATGAAATAGCCCCGATAATTAAGCTTTTCCAAGATGAAATGCGCGAAGCGGTGGTCAAGCCGCGCGGCTTGACTGGTGGTCACGGCGTCAAGGTGATGGGGCCGCACCTGGCCGATTATGATGCTGCTGGCCAATACGCCATGGAAGTCTTGGGCGACGCTCGACAGGGAGGTGTGCTCATCGAAGAGAAATTGGAGGGGCACGAGTTCACCATACAAGGCCTGACTGACGGTAAAACGCTAATCGTGCCGCCGCTGACATATGACTATCCTTACCGAGAAGATGGCGACACGGGACCCGGAACGGGTGGAATGGGCAGTTTCACCATGCCTCCAGGCGAGCAGCTACCGTTCTTAGACAATGGTGATTACCTAGAGGCCACACAACTCATGCGCGGTGTGCTGGGCAAGCAGGCAGAGTTAGGTCGTGATTTCAAAGGCGTGTTATATGGCAGTTTCTTCAAAACCCCAGAAGGGCTAAAAGTCGTGGAATTCAATGCTCGCATAGGCGACCCAGAGGCTCTTAACATCGTAGAATCGTTGGCTGAGGAGACGACGCTCACCAGCATTCTGTATCGGATTGCATCCAAGGAATTGTCCGAACAGGATGTGCGGTTCAAGCGTGTAGCTTCGACTGCCATCTACCTTGTTTCTCCAGATTACGCTTACCGGAACGGCGAGTCGCAGGAATTTGGCCTCGACCTGGATAAGATAGTCGCTTCTGGCTGCCGGGCGTACTTCAGTGCGGCTGAGCAGATTGGCCCGAATCGTTATCGAACGACTGGTGCCTCGCGAACGGTGGCTCTAACGAGCCGGGCCCGTACGCCTTGGGATGCTCGGGCCAAGATAAATGAGGCAATCGCGGCAGGTGTTACGGGGCCACTGCAATATCGTCAGGACATAGGCGATCACGACTACATCAGGATTGAGCTGGCCAACAGATCAAGTTAGTAGCTATTTTTTGGCGGCTTTGACGATGGCTTCGAATGATTTGGGCTGATTGAGGGCCAGTTCGGCCAAGATTTTGCGGTCCAGCGTGATGTCTGCGGCTTTCAGGCCGGCAATCAAATTACTATAAGTGGTGCCGTTCAGGCGGGCGGCGGCGTTTATGCGGGCGTTCCATAGCTGACGGAAGGTTCGTTTGCGGTTCTTGCGGTCGCGCGTTGCGTAAACCAGTGATTTAGTCAGGGCTTGCTTGCCACGGCGCACGCTGACGCGATTGGCATGCGACATGCCTTTAGTGGCTTTACGGATCTTATTGTGCCGCTGGCGAGCGGTCACGCCTCGTTTTACGCGCATCTGTTAAACTCCTAGATTCTTCTTAATGTTGCTGGCCATCTTGCCGCTGCGGGTCGTCAGACCAGTTAGCGAGCGTTTGCGGTTGCCGCGTTTCTTGCGCAGAAAGTGGTTCATGTTGGGGTGGCCAACACGGACTTTGCCATTCTTGGTAACTTTGACGCGGTCTTTGGTGCCGCTATGCGTCTTCAGTTTGGGCATCTTCTTCTCCTGCTTTCTCTTCTGATTTATCTTCTGCTTCTGATGGATTGACTCGGTAGGCGACTGGGCCTTTACTGCTAGCCCGGGCAACGAAGTTCAGTTGCCGGCCAGCCAGTTGCGGCGGTTGATCGACTACTATTGTATCACCGAAATCGGCGATTACCCGATCTGCCAGCTGAAAACCAAGCTCCTTGTGGGCTTGCTCGCGGCCGCGGTAGAAGACAGTAATCTTCACCTTGTGGCCGGCTTGCAGAAACTTGGCGACCTTGTTCATCTTGATGTCCAAGTCGTGCTGGCCGATTTTTAGACCGAACCGCATCTGTTTCATATCCAGCACCTTGGTGCTTTTGCGGTTCTTCTGGCGTTGTTTTGTCTGCTGGTAATTGTATTTACCCCAGTTGACCACTTTGCATACTGGCGGATTGGCATTGGGCGATATCTCTACCAGGTCCAAACCACGCTCCTCGGCGACTCGCAGGGCTTCCTGCTTGCTCAATACGCCGAGCTGGTTCCCGTCCTCATCTATAACCCGCAAGCGGGGTGCCCGAATCTGCTCATTCAGGCGGGTGCGTTTGGCGATACCTGCGTCTCCTTAGTTGTTGATTGCAAAGTAGAAGCATTGTAACAGATGGCGCTCTAGGGGTCAAACAGATTATTGTTATTGGCGGCTTTGGGCGCGGTAGGCTAAGGCTTCGCTGACGTGGGCGCTGGTTATTGGGGTAGAACTTTCCAGATCGGCGATGGTACGGGCTACTTTGACAGTGCGCATGTAGGCGCGGGCCGATAAGCCATAGCGCTGGGCGCCGGTGTTGAGCAGCGTTTCGGCCTCCTTTACGAGCTTACCGCGGCGCTTGATGTCGGCATTGGTCATGTCGGCGTTGAGTTTGTCGTTTCGTTTGTAGCGGGCGGCTTGGCGCTGGCGGGCCTGATAAACACGGCCGGCCGCGTCATTGTCTGATTGTTGATCAATTTTTTGTTTGAGCAGTTTAGCATATTTAACGTCGTGGACAGGGGTACAAAGGTCGACGCGGTCCATAATCGGTCCGGACAGGCGACGCGCGTATTGAATGACTTGATATTCCTGACACTTGCAGGTGCCGCCGCCAGCGTAGTAGCCGCAGGGGCAGGGGTTAGCAGTAGCCACCAGGATGAAATTAGCTGGATATTCGACGTTTTCTTGAGCGCGCGCCACGCTGATGACGCGGTCTTCCAGCGGCTGACGCAAGGCCTCCAAGGTCGGTCGGCCAAACTCCGGCAGTTCATCAAAAAATAAGATGCCGCGGTGGGCTAGGCTGATTTCGCCGGGCCGGAGCGGCTGGCCGCCGCCAATGACGGCCGCCTGACTGGCGCTATGGTGCGGCGATCTGAACGGCCGCTCGGTAATGATTTTTTCATAGTCCTGGCTGGCCAGACTGTGCAGCTGGGTAACCTCCAACACTTCCTCGCGGCTGAGCGGCGGCAGCAGCGAAGGCAGGGCTTTGGCCAGCATGCTTTTGCCGGTGCCGGGCGGTCCGTTGAAAAAGAGATTGTGGCCGCCAGCCGCGGCAATCTCCAGGGCGCGCTTGGCTTGCTCCTGACCAGCAATTTCACTGAGCTGTACGGTGGCATTAACAGGGGTGTTTATGGCTGGACTGTACTTGCCGCCAACGGTATCGATAATCTCTATTGGCTTCACACCGGCCAGGTGCAAGTAAAGTTCCTGCAGACTGCCAACCGGCAGCAACCGGACATTAGGCACCAGCTGGGCCTGCCGTAGATTAGCCGTTGGTATATAAAAGGTGCTCAGGCCTTTGGCGCGGCCAGCTAGGAGTTTGCCAATGATGCCGCGGACGGCCCGGGTGCCGCCGTCCAGGCCAAGCTCACTGATAAAGGCTTGTTCGGCGCTGACCGATTCGACAGCTATCTGCTCGCCAGCTAGCAAAATACTCATGGCTATGGCCAGGTCAAAGCCGCTATCAGCCTTGGGAATGTCGGCTGGTGCCAGATTAACAGTGATGCGTTTGCGAGGTAGCATTATCCGGCTAGTGGCGAAAGCGCCCCTGATACGCTCCCTGGCTTCACCCACCGACTTATTAGCGAAACCGACAATAATGATATTCGGCAGGTTATTAGAGAGGTGGCATTCGATATCGACCACCATACCCGAGACCCCAGAAGAGATAATGCTTTGCACTCGCGCGCTCATATAGAAAGAACTCCGTATTATTGGCTGTGCAAAGTAAAACACCTCGTCCCGGGAAAGACAAGGTGTTTTAAATATAATTTAAGGTTTTTGTTTAGCGTTTGATTTTAAGGTTTTGGTTGTCTTTTTTGGCGGAACAACGACTTGCGAGAAATCGTTGTTCCGTTTTAGTCGTTTTTGTTTTTGAGCACTTAATTTGTTCAAGCGCTATATGTATCTTATAGAATAGTTAAAATCACGTCAATATCAATTATGCTTATTTTATTAATAAAGCTGTGCATAACTTGCGAACGCGCACACGGACAAGCATAAGAGGATTGACATTTTGGGACGTTCGTGCTAAATTAGAAGCGTAAGTCACCAAAACAAAAACACTACAATTTAGTACAAGAAGCCGCCGCGTGAGGGGCCGACTTACAAACTTATCGGGTGTCCGGATCAATGGTATGACACCCATACGGAGTTAGTCCGTCCGTCGCTCTATATGGCCTTTCAGGTCGTTAGAGCGGTCAGTCTAAAGTCGTGGGCGATAAGCGCTACATAGTAATTTTTATACAGAGCGGATTTATCGCCCCGACACCAAGCCCATCATTTATTGTTATGAAAATAGTCTCACGCTTCCGAACATGGTTATTGGTCAGCCTGGCAACGGCTGATTTTATTGTTTTTGGTGCCAGCGATCCGCACAGCGCGCTAACGCTGGTGCTGTTTATAGGTTTTTTACTGCTGGCGGCCAATTTCTACGTACTACTGCAGGGCTTGCTCAAGCTAACTG
>CAYRVE010000030.1:0-6405 GCA_964427685.1 uncultured Candidatus Saccharibacteria bacterium
TTGCCCATCAGCTCGACGACCATGGCCGCGACCGCGACGTCGCAAATGTCATCGGCCGAAAAGCTCGACGCGTCGCGAAGGCCGTAGAGATTGATGAGCGTCGTGTCCTTCCACTCGACGATGCTCGTGCCGTAGTCGTTGCTGCGGTCCTTGAATTCGAGCCGCAGACGGTTGAAGCAATCGGCCGGCTCCGCACGCTGAACGGTTATGCCCTGGCCTCCAAAGTCGGCATACGAGAGCGAGTAGACCGGCGTCGTGTCGGGCGTGTACGTCTGCCCGTTCGCGGTGATGCTCTCGTCGCCAAGCGGGACGAAGTAGAAGGCCGTGCCACTCCAGAAGATCCACGAGTTCGACTCGGACGCGAAGCGGTCGAGAATGTCGACGGCCGACGCTTGCGCGTCGAGCAGCGGCGAGAAGAATAGGCCTTGCGCTATCACGTACTGCAGGAACAGTCCGAGGCTCGTGCTGTCGATGTCAGCGGAGACGAGGCCCATGCCGTAATTCGGATTCGTCAGCAGGTCCGGGATGATGTCCGCAAACGAGTAGTCGTATCCGAGGCCGTACGAATCGGCTAGCCGGTAGGCGTGTGTCGGCGTCCTAATGACTTCGTAGGCTTGCTGAGGGATGGTGTAATTGAGCCCCGTGTCCACGAGCGGGCTTGTGATTAGCGCGATGTTCCGGTAGTTGAGGTTCTGGTTCGGATATAGCCCCGGATGCGCGCTGAATAGGTTCCAGGCCGTCTGCGCCGAATCGCCAACCGTGAACTTGTAGCCAATGATGTACGGCGATATGTTGGAATTGTCCATATAGCCGGCGTTCGTCGACGTCTCGAGAATCAATGATCCCGTCGTCGTACCGTCGCGGTTGTACCAGAGGGTAGCGCCTTGTCCGCCGCCGTTCCAAATCCGAGTCACCAGGTCAATCGGGCCTTGGCAGAGCGCCCAGATCATGGGCACCCAAGTGCGGCATCCGGCCGTGTTGGGGTCCTGATTACCGTAGTACTGATTACCGAACCCGCCACCAAAGCCTGTCAGGACGACTGCGCCACGGTACCGCGTACCGCCAGCGACGAAGTCTGTATCTACGAACGGGTTGAAGAACGTATCCTGCGGCTGCGCGGCAAAACTCGCCGGATGCTGGCCGCTCGCGTCCGTCACAATCGACGATGCCCAAATCAGATTTGGCGATACGCGCCGGGTGCCCCACATGATGACGATGGGGAGCGCCTGAGAGCTCGTGTGGAGCGTGACGCCCGTGTAGCTAGGCGTCCCGTTGTTTGCGACGGTCGCCGCATAGTTCGGATCCCAGTCGAAGACCGAGCCTTGGGAGTAGCCCATGCTACTGGCCCACGGCCGTCGATGCCGGCGGAGGGATGTACGGGAAACCTCCGTAGTTGATCAAGTTGGAGAATGTCACATTGCAAGTGTTGAGCGTCTTGTCGCACGCCTGGAACAACGAGAACGTGTCCCCAATGCCGGGCGCTTGCGTGAACGGTATCGTGAACGTGAGCGCCGTGGCCGTCGCGTCGATTACGCCGCGGGTCTCGCCCTGCAGTACGCCGCCGATAAACGTCACCGTGCCGCCCTTAGCGAGAGCGAAGGTGCCGCCGCCGGTCCAGCCGAAGACAGACGGAGTCGGCGAAGGGCTCGCCTGCACCGTGTGATTCGCGGTGAACGGCACAGGCGAAAGCCCGCACCCCGAATCGCAGAACGTGTGGCGGCACGAAGGCTGGTAGACGTCGCGCGGCGCCATCGACGCCAGCAGGTTGTTCTTGCCCTTGATCTTGATGGTGCACTTGCCGCCGAGAATGTTGATTTGCCCCACGACGCCAAAGAACAGATCGACCGTGCCGTAGGTCGTGGTGTCGCCTGCGGTCGGCATGAACACGCGAGACAGCGTGAACGCAGCGCCGTCGAGCAGGCCGTTCTGTATCTGCCCTTTGATGTTCGCCGCGCCGCCGCCGAACCCGCCAGTGCTGAACGACGTAAGGCGATTGTCTTGGAGGTAGACCTCGAGCGTCGGCACCTCCATGGTATTCGTCACGCGCCACGGGCCTCGAGAAAGCCACGGCAAGCACGGCCCGTACAGGTTCCCGGCCACCAACAGCTGAGTGTCGAAGCTCGTAAAACGGTAGACGTGACCGCTCAGTATCGTGAACGTGAAAAGGTCGGCCATGTAGGCGATGTTGCCCGCCGCGAGCGCCGCGGTCAGTGCGCCACCGGCTGGTCTCAGTACCGGCATGTCACGCTCCCAGCCTGCACGACTGAATCTTGACCGACTGCGCGCTCCATATCTGGTCTATGAATTTCTCGAACGTCAGCGAGTCGTCCGCGAACCGGCAGTAGTACGCATAGGAGAAGTCGGCGGTGATGTTATTTACCCCAACGGGTGGCGCCGAAGAGAACACGATGGTGCTGTTCACCGGCTGCGCCGTGTTGATGGTGTAATCCGAGCCCGCTGTCTTGAGGACGCCGTTGACGTAGACGTTATAGGGCAGCGTCGTGATCCACTGGCCCACTGGCTCGGTGCCGTACCCAAGACTCGTCCCGATGGTGCGTATCGCCGTGAAGGCGGTCGTTACACCGTCGCCATTGGCTATCGTCTGCGTCGTGACGCTTTGGTCGTCCGGATTCTGGAACAGGAACCGGCCAGCGCTTCCGCCGATGGCCATCCAGAAGCCAAGCATGATGCGGAACTCTGGCGAATTCGCGCGGCCAATGTCGCGAAGGAAGTTGTAACTTACCTCGAAATTGTGTAGCGGCGTTGACGCGAGCTGTATGTCGATGCTCGCGCCGTTCTGCGCCTTGAAACTCTGATTGAAGAACACGGGCGACCATCGGACGGTCGGAGCAAGTCCGGGGAGAACCGTGAGCGCGATTGGGTAGAACGGTAGCGTCATCGGCTCTTATCCGGCGGCGAGTACGTGAGTGCCGTGGGCGCGTTCGCGATGAGAGCGCGCAGTCCTTGCGACAGATGCTCGGGGAGCATGTGCTCGCCCTTCTCGGCAAAGATGAGCGCGTCTCGAATGATTGGGGTTGGGAATGTCGGCTTACTCATCGGCTCTTGAACGCTCCTAGCCTGCTCTGCTCGGCCATCCAGGCTTTGAGCGCTTGGCCGTCGGTACGCAGCAGCTGCTCCATGCCTTGATTGCCGCCGTTGATGGTCGGCGAGTAGTGCAAGTGCGTGTCGCCGCCACCGCCACTTCCGCCCTGCGAAATCATCGTTTGAAGCCCACTCGAGATGTTCGCCGGCAAGACTTGCTCGCCCTTGTGCGCGAAGACGAGCTGGTCTCGGTCGAGGAGCATCCCGCCGGATGCGTGAGCCATCCCCTCGAACACGGCGAGCGACGCGACCATCGCCCCGGCGGCTGCGACGGCGAGCGCTGGACCGATGAAAGGCACGGCGGCCTGCGACGCCGCCGCTCCCGTTGCCGCTACGCCAATGTTGCCCTCTATCTGAGCCCCGGCGCTAGACGCCGCCTCCGTCTTCGCAAGCAGGGCCATTGAAATCTGTTTGACCGCCCAGTCCTCGGCGATCTTCTCGAACGTGGTCACGAGGCTCGACAGAATCGACTTGCCCATGTCGGCCATTGCGTCCGAGAACTTCTTGCCGCTCAGCACCATGTCATTGATGGCCGTGTTGAAGCCCGTGGTCAATGGCCCGGTCCACTCGGTAACGAGCGCCTGCATGTCTTTGATGCGCTCGCGATTCTCGCCTTTGAGGTCGTTCGTGAACTGCTTCTCGAGCCGCTGCTTTTGCTTGACGACGGCTTCGTAAGCGTCCGACTCTGGCGACAGGGTCGCGAGCTGATCATCGAGTCGCTTCATCTGCTCGGTACGAATTTCGATGGTCAGCTTTCGCTCGGCGTCGACCTTGTCGAGCATCGAGATTTTGCCCATCTCGGCCGATGTCTGGATGTCCGCGATGCCGTCGCGCAGGGTCTCCTCGTCGTCACGCATGGCGTCCGCGCGAGCCTTGTCGGCGAGGGCTTTCTTGCGCGCCTCGCCGTCCTCCGCAATCTTGACCAGGTTGCCGACGTGCGTTTCGAAGTCCTGCTTTTGCTCGTCGAGCAGCTTGGCAATCTGCGCCTTTGTGTTGCCGCTTAGCGCGAGCTGCTTGGTGATCGACTCCGACTTGACCGCGTAGGTGTCGTTCTCGAGCTGCCTCTGTTGCTCGACGAACGCCTCGGTGGTCTCGGCGCCCATCGCGAGCATGTGCGAATTGGTCGAGGACTCGATGGCGATTTTCTCGAGAGCGATTTTCTCTTCGCTCTTTATCTCCTCGTCTTCGACCTTGTTACCGCCGCCCTTGTCCTTCGCCGTGTAGCTCTTGCTGCCGCCGTCGAAGATACCCGGCTTCTTGATTGACTCCGGCGTGCCTTCGGCGATGTCCGGGAACATCTGAAACGGCTTCTTGCCGCTGCGCTCTTGGGCGCGCTTGATGGCCTCGTCGAGCCCGTCAAACGCCTTGGTCAAGTCGGCGACGATTCCGGTCTGCTCCTTCGCGGCCTTCGAGACCTCGACGATTGCGACCTTCGCTTGCCCCGCCATGCCCGGAAGCGGGAGCTCGCCGGTTGCTGAGGCCTTGAGTGCCTCGGAGGCCGTCGAGCCCATCTCTTTCAGAGCCGACGCTACCGACAGAATGCCGCGCGCAAACGTCAGCGTGTCCTCGATGAGTCCCTCGAACTGCTTGGCAAGGTCGATGAGAATATCTTTCCCGTCGCCGCCGAGCCACTCGATGACCTCTTGCGCGATCGGCATGAGCTGCTGCCCGAGCGATATCGACAGCGCCTCGAACATCGTCTTGAGGTCCGCGATGCCGTCCTCGAGCCGCGTCGCGTCGTTCACGTTGCCATCGAGCTGGACGCCGAACTGCTTGTAAATCTCGGTCTGGTGCTCGACCTGCTCGTCGCTCACGCGCATCACGTCGTAGAGGTCTTGCGCTTTGCGGCCGAATATCTCGAGCGCGAAGCTGTTCGCATCGGTGCCGCTCTTGTAGCTCTGGAACGTCTTGACGGCCGAGTCCATCAGCTCTTTGCCGGAGAGCAAATGACCGCTTGCGTCGCGGGTCTCGATGCCGAGTTGCTTCATCCGCTCTTCGTTCGAGCGGAGGCCCATCTCGAGCTTCAACGTCATGCGCGCGTAGTCGTCGGAGCTCAGGCCCACGCCGCGCAGCGCCGCCGAGAGCCCGGCCGCCTGCTCCGTCGTGACGCCTATCGTCGCCGCGAACTTGGCGTTGCTGATCGCGAACTCTTCGGCCTTGACGACCGTGCCGTCGAAGGCTCCCTCGAGAGCTTCGAATGCAATCTTGACGGCCTCTATCGCAACTTCGGCCTTCTCCTTCCAGACGATGAACATCTCGCCATTGAGTATCTCTTTGAGAATGCCCTCGCTTTCGTGCGCGGTATGCGTGAGCTCGCTCAGCCCATCGCTCACGCCCTTGACGAACCGGCCCATCTCGTCACGGGCTTGCGTGACGCCTTCGACAAGGCCGTCTACCTTCGCTGTCAGCTCTACGGCAATTTGGTCGTCAGACAATCTCGCCTCTTTGCCGGCGTGGCGAGGCTCGCGTCACGCCGGGGTTACGAATGAATTGTGGAACGCCTCAGGCTCGAACGCGGAGCGTCCCTCCCGGGGCTTTGGCCCGAAGCGATGCCAGGCCGGCAGGCGGCCCGGAAGCGATGAGCTTGAGCGGGCCTTTTATGCCTGGGCGAGCGTTCGCTTCCGCCGGCGGCTTGAAGCCCATCCAGGCCGCGGCGAGCACGTCAACGGGCGGCTCGATTCGCCAGTGCCTGAACAGCTCGACGATGTCGACGTAAGCGACGGTCCGCCACGTGTACTCCCACGTCCAGCCGAGTCGGGCGACGACCGTCGCGGCTAGGGCGCGCCAGTTTGGGAGGTCGCCGGGCCCAAAGGGGCGGCCGGCGCGGTCTCCCCCGGGGCCATGTCGCGGAACATGCCGGCCTGTCTAAGTACCGCCATGACCGCGTCCTTGAGTTCGAAGAACCCGATAGCCATCGCGTCGAGTTCCTCGCGCGTCAGCTCAGGGTGCCCGCTCTTGAGCCCGGCGAAGACAATGTCGCCAAGCGCGACGATGCCCTCCGATGTGGTCATCAGCTGAGCGGTCTTGCCCGCTCGTTCGATCAGCATCGGGGCATACAGCGACAGGTCTCGCAACGAGAACGGGCGCAGCGGCCAGTCGACGCCGCCGAGCTTGGCGCGAAGGACCGTCTCGTCCGCGAGCAGTGTCTTGTTCGGTTCGGTCATGGACGTTACTCCGTGCCCTCAAGCGTGCCGATATTGCCGGCCGTGTCGGCGAATGCGACGAATGACCAGTCAATCACTTGGAAGTCCGTGTTCTTGAAAGGCATGTCGAAGCCCTCTCCTCGGCACGCATTGAGCTTGA
>CAYRVE010000031.1:0-6362 GCA_964427685.1 uncultured Candidatus Saccharibacteria bacterium
AGAAGTAGCTAAGACAGTCGACACTGTTTACACGAACCTTACCCAGCATGCTGTTGTATGATGCAGATCTAGCGGCCATATTGAGCGCCACCTTGCGATCGATCTCAATCGAGTCAACTTCAAGGTGAGGTATATCTGTCTGCCTGAATAATTCTTTTTTGTCTTTGTAGTAGTTTCCATCCAATAGGGCGTCTAAAAAAATGCCCTCGCCCACGCTGGGTTCTAACACGTCCAGTGTTTTGTCAAACGAATAATTACCCTCACTAAATAGTCGATAGACGATGTAATCGGCCAGCCGTTGCGGGGTATAGTATGCGCCGGATGATTTTGTTGTTTTTGTCACGGTTTATACGAGCTCGTTATGATGTATGCCTATGTATTCAAAGTATTTCATAAATTCACCAAAGAGGTCCCCGAGAAGTTCATTCACTTCTTGACTGTATTTGGACATGACCGTCTGATTATTTTTTAACCCACTAAGCCTTTTCGCGCATTCGTAAATCTCATCGATTCTCCAGTATAGTTCATATCGAAAAAGATACAGCTTAAGCTTGTCTATCATATAGGCTGCGATTGGATCGTGGTCCTTAGGGATGATGCGTCCTTCGTCCGTCCTCTGAAAGTGTAAGTTATAGTCCATGCCACAAGGATCCATCAGCCCCTCATTGTTGACCACAGGTTCGCCGGGGTTGTCAGATATCCAAAGATTGCGCTTAGCATTGTTTACCTGTGGGCATACGTACACGAGGTTAGTGTAGGCGCAAGATAGGTCCTCAAACCTCTGCTTTTTCGCCGGATCACTGATAGGAGGGTTTTGCGGCGCGAAGTGATCGACTTGGAACTTGACACCCCACCAACGATCACTACAGTCCGTATAGCCGCACCTGCTATTAAAATCTTGCTTTAAGTCTTCCCTATAGTTCCGGTAGTCAGCTTGAACAGGCACATCGGTCCGTCTCCGTGGATGCTTATATCTAAAGTTCTTCATCAGCTTCAATCTTGTTAATTAGGTTATCGGTTTTTTGTATGAGCTCAACCAAGCGTTCGCCGTCCGTGACGGATATGGGTATCATGGGTGCGGTCGCGTCTAACGACTCGTCAAGCAGCTCGTTCAGTTTCGTCGCCTGCTGCTCTTCCTCAAGTGTTAAGGCCGTCCTTTCTTTTTTATCACGCAGTTCCTTGTACCTCTCTTATGCTTCCGTAAGACGGGTTTTGTATTGGAGGACGCGTTTCTCAATCCGCCCTACGAACACCTCTCGGTTATCTAGGTTGGAAATTTCTGATTTATCGCGCACAAGGTCGGCCGATACCCCTTCAGACTCAGTCACCGCTCCTTTGCCGTCGCTGGATAATAGCATGCACGGAAAGTCCTTGAATATTGCTGTAAAACTTTTGATTACCGCATCTCCGTCATAACTCAACCGGATGGCTTGGTTCAGGTGGTAGTCGACAACTAGATAATCGAACTGCACGGCCTTCAGCCTCTCGATTAATTCGTTGAGTTGTTCGTTATTCTGGACCTGCACCTGGACTACATTAAAATACGGCTCCATTTCTCCTACGAAATCAGCAATCGCCGTCGCGTCCTCATCGACGTAGCAAAGGGTATGCTTATTTTCCATCGTACACCTGGAGTTCAATCAATAATTTAAAGTGCCCGGGTACGTTATCGATGATGATCGACCCTTCATTTTCATCCACAATCACCTTCACCAAATACATGCCCATGCCTGTGCCCGTAACCTCTCCGGCAGGGTTAACTTTCGTGGTTATGTGCGGCATAAAAATTCTATCGGGGGCATCCTTAAAGGAGGCATCCAAGCCTCCTGCGTTGTCTTCATAGATGATTTTCAACTTCTGATTACGCTTGCCTATTTCTAGGGTGATACTTCTCTCTTCTGTGCTCTTCATAGAAACGAAGGCCTCCGTTGAGTTAATGAGGAGATTGTTAAAAATAGTATCAAGATCTATAGGAAATGCTTTGATGGAAAGCCCTTCGGGCACATCGGTTTTGACCTTCAGCCCGATCCTTCGATCTCTCAGGAGCGAGCCCCATCCCTCCTCTAGGCCTGCGAAGTACTCCTCAGTATTGATCTTATTGCGTAAGCGGCGATCCCGGCGGAGAGGCATCAGGGCATAATCCATCCACGAAACAATTTTTTTGTCTGACTCACCCATTTGGTCTAGACGCTTGAAAGGGTCATGGGCAGGCGATTTATCTTTGAAGTCATCTTTATTAAGGTACTTTTCCAATAGCTTTTCGAATTGCCTTGTGCGGACAGTCATGTGATTCTTGAGCCCGTTTAACTCATGGGCGGCTGCGGCGGTTATGATGCCCGCACTCGCGAGGCTCCTTAAAATTTTTATCTCTTCGTCCTTGTCTTGTCCCTGTGACTCAAGAACTTCCACGTAGTCAGCTATCCTTTCGGCGTATTCTTCCTTGCGACCACGCCCGTTGTCATGGTGGCTCTTTTCTTCCTCGCTTTTTTTGACTTTGGCTATCGCCTCTTTCGCCCGTTGCTTTATAACCTCATCTCCACTAGTCTCCTTAAAGAGCTGCGAAAGCGAAAAGAATACCCGGTTCCTATCTTCCTCCAGGATGGTAAGGATACCTTTTAGAATATTTTTAAACAGCTCAAACGGCTCATTTTCGACTATTCCTTCCCGGCTTGATTTATCTTCTAAATTCGTATTACTGAGCCTTGATATGTACACACTGCCCGTAACCTGGTTAGGGCGCACCTTATACCCGCCGATTCGTTGACCCGGGCCGCCAGGGCTTTGAGCCTGTCTTTCGCCAAGCCTCAGCCAATCGTCACGATTTTCTCCATATGGACGGACCCTGAAGTTATCGCGAAAAATCCGGATGCCGCCGAACTTCTTCATCCACTCGTTGCGCTCTCTGTAATCAACCGTTCTGTAGGGATATTTTTCAACGTCCTCATCATTGGGTCTTGTATTCTTGGCAAAGATTAACTGGAAAGAGAAGTCACCGACGCCCTGCAGTGGAACGCCGCTCTCATTAATGCCCGGAATGACTTCAGCTAACGATTTTACTCCTTTATAAGAACCCTTTTTAAAAGTCTCTGGATCAAAGGGGCGTGTTCCCATTCCTTTCTGCTCATATATGCCCATATAACTCTTATGTAGCAGTTGGACGTCAAGTTCATTGCGCTTAACTTCAAAATGAATCTCTTGATTTTTAGCGTCATAGGATGCGTTGAGTTCATAGTCATAGCCTGACGCTATGAGGGGCTCCACGCTTCCGTATTTCTTCGGGAACCTATCGCTCCTTAGATCTATGCGAAAATCTTTATCGCTGGCCGGTGGCACTAAAGCCTGTAAGGAGTAGAATAACTTATCGAGGCTATGCTTGTTCCAGTCGTCTCTAAGTTTCTGGATATGCAGGATCGTGCCGGAACCCGCTTTCGTCCCTACAAGCTCTTTATAGAGTCTTTCAAATTCACTATGGTCCAAAGTGGTGATAGATGCGTTAATGTCATCCACTGTCTTTCCGCTTTTCTCAAAATTCTCCCACGACACCTCCCATTTAAGTGTCTGCTGATCATGCTGCAAAGTGTACATTACGGTGTGTCCACCAAGTTTGTCCAAGGCGAAACGCCCGATGCCTTTGGCCCCGGACCTTATGCGTCCTCCGGGGGTTTTCGGCGAGAGCTGCTTATTATCGGTCCCTATGACCATCCATCCATTCTCTAGGGTGGCCGGGTCCATGCCGTGACCATTATCTATCAGATAAAGATCTTTGCCTTTGAAGATTATCTGGATGCTTTTGCTGTCTGCGTCGTATCCGTTTTTAACAAGCTCAATGATAGCCGCTTCGGCATTTGCGACGTTTTCACGACCGATCAAACGCGCGGTTCGAGCGGAAACCTTAAACGGTATCTTAATAGTAGTATCCTTCATGTTAAACACCAGACCTATAACTGTATTAATAGTAGCATTATCACATGCGACATCGTACCAGCCCACTCCTTTAAGTTTGACCAATTACCTTTTTCCTATTTTACAATATTCTATAACTTTCTCAAGAAATAACGAGCGTTAGTTAATAATATTTTAATAATTCAAGACACAGAGCTGTGACGTGTCTTGGCTTCCTAGGTCTAGTTAGATTTGCCGTTGTGCTCGATCAGATATTTCGTGACCAAGGCTAAGGCAGTCACGCCTCCAAAGATGACATAGTCAGCGTAATTGCGGGCTAAATCGTTATAGCTTGCATAGGTGCTACCGTAGTCACCTCCCTGGTAGAGTGAAGCAATCGAAAAACCATTTAGAGCAAATTGCACGAATCCGACTATCAAGAACGCCACCCCCAAAACGGCAATCCAATTAGCTATGATTAAGACTATTTTTATCGGCTGAAGAGATTTTTTAGGCATACTGTCCTCCTGGTTAGCCGCGGCATAATAAAAAGCTCGCCGCAGCGATGGCCGAAGCCACCCATAACCGTTTCCGGCTATGACCATCAAGAACAGTGCTCTGCGACGAGCTTTTCGTTCTTGATGGAGTTTGCAACCATGCCGCCGACGGCGGTTTAGGTCTAGTGGCGAACCACTTGCGCCACACTATACCGTTTTTACCTCAGTAAATCCAGTTATTTCTTGTCCGGGATAACGCGGTATTGTGGGTCACCATAGCCGGGCTCTAGGGTCTTAGCGGCCAAGCCGCCATATATAGGAACTGGCATTTGGCGCTCTTCCGAGTCAATCGGCTTGCTTAGCCCCGGGCGACCAAAAGCGTTCTCACTGAGCCACTTAATAGCTTTCATGTCGCCGCTGAGCGCGCGGGCGTACACTACGTAGAGAATGGCACCCCAAGCGTCATTACCGTATAACTCCTCAAGGTGTTTGTAATTTTTGACAGGGACCTTCTTCCACGCGAATTCGCCTTCGAAAAACTCACGTATTCGTGTCTTTTGATTCTTATGCCCGCGCGGGCGCCCGTTTGGGTTGCCGCTTTGTCCCGGCTTGAATTGAGTCGCCTTGCCGTACTTATCTATATTTGGATTCGCCATTTTTACCCCACCCTTTCGGTTTTAACATGACTATCTTCAAGATAGCACCGGCGGTCACCGAAGTAAATTGCTTATGTTAACAGAGTGGTTTGCTATAATTCTCCTATGAGCGACAACCACAACAAGCGAGCCAAGGAAATTCTAGAAACTATCAAGTACGCCACGCTTGCGACCGTCACAGCGGACGGTAAGCCGTGGAACAGCCCGGTGGCGTCCATTCTCGACGACGATCTGAATGTTTACTGGTTTTCGGATAAGGAAGGTCAACACTCCAAAAATGTCCGCGCCAATGGCGAGGTATTCATTGTGGTCTACGATTCTACCGCGCCGTGGGGTCAAGGCGAGGGTGTCTATATTCAGGCAAAGGCGTATGAACTCAATGACCCTAACGAGATCCGAGAAGCGCGGCGTATTAAGAAAGGCGCCGGTGACGATGACCCGGCTGAGTTTATGGGTGACGCGGTCAGGCGCGTGTACAAAGCCGTTCCCCAAAAGGCGTGGATGAATGACGATGTCATTGAGGACGACAAATTTATAAAAGACATCCGGGTTGAAGTGTCGCTAGAGGATCTGAAATCGAGCTAGTTATGCCAAAAGACCATGCAGTCGAAGCACAAGTTAGTAAGCCTGAAAAAGAGTTACTGTGTCTATCAAAAAATGGGTTGCGCATAGTGTACGATCCGGTTAATTCTCATGCGGCAACCCATTTAGAGGATACTCCGCAATTGAAAGACTTATTGACCGAAGCTATCGGCAACATGGAACTTGATGGCCAAGAAATCAAAACTCACGTGGATATGGGCAGGACTGTTGGTACCTGCGATGTGGTTGAAGTAGATGACTCTGATGAAATTGTGTATGCCATGCGCAAGAATCGTGAAGATGATGGCCTAGTGCCGTTCACGAAGACTCGCGTGGCCGAACCAAGTAGCTCCGTGGCCATGCATCTTGTGCCGCAGCCAAACGGCTCGTATGAACTTTCCAGTGCCTGGATTGGCGTATTTGAAGAAGATCTACCATTCCCGCAAGCTAAGGACGCCACAGAACAAAGCGCGGACTACTGGAGTCACTATGCTTTCGTATGGGGCAGCCAAGAAATAGTTGCTGGAACCGTAACTAGCGCACGACCGTGGTAACAAGTCTTTTTGATATGATAAAACTATGAATGAATCGTCAACTCCAACACCCGAACTAGGAAGAGGTGCATTAAGTGTTGCGTTAGCGAAACCTGATGACGCACAGCAACTGGCAGAGATTCTTAACCAGTCCGCAGAATATAAACTTGCTCATGGAGATGATGCCTGGGCTTCAGTTCCGTTCACAGTAG